>NZ_KI518161.1 GCF_000479045.1 Cetobacterium somerae ATCC BAA-474 | reverse complement strand
CTGTCATTTCACCCTCTTGATAAAGTTTTAAATGTTGCCTGAAATGTCCTCTTAGTATTGGGGGACTTTAGTCCTGTAGGACTTTTATTATTAGAAGAGTTTGTTAAAGGGGGAGTTTTTTATGGATAGCTTAGATTTAGGAACTTTATTTTGGGATTATAAAAATGTAGATCGTGATACAGCATATAGAAGTTTAGTTGCAAATAAACCAAGGACACTGTACAAATACAGATCTGGTAATAAAAATTCTATAGATGATTTTAAAGACGAACAGTTATGGTTTAATGATCCCTTTGATACATTTGTAAGTGGGGCTTTATTTGATAATTCAATTGAGGACTTAAAAGAAACTATATTGAATAGAAAAAGTACTATAGATAAAATATTTGGCAAAGCAGAAACAAATATTGAAGAGGATGAATTATTTATAGAAAATTTCAAAAAAAATGAAGAAGCTCGTTTGAACTTTATAAAAACAGTGAGAAGCACATTTCGAGTAAGTTGTTTTTCTCAAAAGAATGATTCAATTTTAATGTGGAGTCATTATGCTAATTCGCATAAGGGGTTTTGCTTAGAATATGATTTTAAAATGTTGAAAGAATTAATTACACTGCCTTTACCAGTTAAATACTGCAATGATTTGCCTAACGATATAGATGATAAATTAAAATTAATTTTTACTAAATCTAAAGAGTGGAGTTATGAAGAAGAATGGAGATTAGTAAAACCTGCGGAAAAATGTGTAAGTCAAAGTAATATTATAGCTCCTATAGCGATTTACTTAGGAAGTAATATGGATGAACAAATTAAGAAATCAATAATGGATATTGCTAAAGGTAAAAATATAAAAATTTATAAGATGTATTTAAATCAAAATGAATTTAAATTAGAGGCTAAATTAATATGGGAGCCAAGATTGTAAGATATAGAATAATGATAAAGATTATATACATATAGTAGGTTATTTAGATTATTTGTAGAATTATTCATATAAAATATATTTTAGGGGGATATTTTATGGATTTAAAAATGAGTGATCTACCTCCACAATTTGAAAATATAGCTATGAGAGTTGGAATAGATATAACTAAGGTGTTATTTGAAGAATTTGGGGGGACATCTGTGTATTTTCCTACTGAAAAGATGATATATAAAGAAGCTCGTGATAGAGATATTATAGAAGAGTTCAATGGATTTAATGTAAAGGAATTAGCGAGTAAGTACAGAATGTCTGAAAGTTATGTTAGAGCTATTATTCGGAAAAATAAATAATCAAGTTGAATTTTTAGAAATTAAATTGTATTATTACGACTTAAATAAAGTTTTAGATTTTTAACAAAATACTAATAAAAAGAGCTCCATAATCTATTTTTAGATATGGAGTTCTTTTTATTTTAAGAAGTTAACAAGCTAAATAACAATATTAAAAAATTAAAGAGAATAATTAAAAAGACTGGTAAATTACTAAAAAAGTAAAGTTAACGTATTTTAGAATTTAAAACTATTAATTTAAGATTAACTTTAAAAAGTAAAGTTTCAAAAAAATAGAAACAAGTAAACTTATTACAATCACTTGCTTGTTGTCATTAATTAGTGATAACAAGGTCTTAAATTTGATTATTATTGAAATTTCATAAAATACAGCTATTTCAATGATTTAGATAATGTTTGGTGCTTTTTTTCGAGAATATGATAGTTAGGCCTATAATATTATACAAATAATCTTTCATTCTCAACATATATACCAATTAGTGCATTAATTTATCATCTATGTACTAATTGGTATTACTAGATTTGAACAAATTTTGGTGCAATTTTGCAGAAAAAACGCAGGTTGGCCTATAAAAATTTAACTTATCTATTTAAATTTAATCTCTAATTGCGTTTAATTTATGAAGCAAATACTCTTTTTTATTCAATGGATCATAAGTTGTTTTTTGGCGTGCTTTTGCAAATCCAGCGGAAACTTCCTTATACCCATAAAATTTTGTCACAAACATTCCCCTACCTTCTGTATATGAAGCTATTTTCATTTTATATTCTTTTGAATTTTCTACTGGAATTAATCCCTTTATTGAGAATTCATCCCCTATAACAATAGGATTATCAAAGGTTGCCCTCATAGTTTCTAAATCCCATACCGCTTTACTTAAAGCATTTTGAGGAATCCTTAAATCAAACTCATGTAATGGCTCTAATAAAACAGTTTGTGCTTTATATAATGCTTCCATTAATACCATAGGTGTCACATTTCTAAAATCTGCTGGAGTGCTGGCTGGACTAAAAAATTCACCACAGCTAAGAGTGACTTTTACATCTGTAACCTCCCATCCAAATAATCCTTGTTTGCTTGTCTTAATAACTGCTTCTTCAATTGCATTTTGAAAAGATTTTGGCAATGACCCTACTGAAACATTAGAAATATACCTAAGACCTTCGCCTCTCCCTGCTGGTTCTATTTCTAAGCCTACTGTCGCCCAAAATGGATTTAAGTCTTCCTGCATATGCATTATTGATGATCCAAAACCTTTAGGTGTTTCCTTATAGATAGTCTCAATATTCGAAAACTCTACTTTTATTCCATATAAATCATCTAAGATAGAACTTAGTATTTCCATTTGAACTTCACCGAATAAGTTGACATAAATTTCTTTATCCATGTCATTCATCTCTAATTCTAGTAGTGGATCTTCCTCTGCAAGTAATATTAATGCTTTAAATAGCTCTGGATTTTTTTCTTTATCAATTGCAGAAATTGTTGTTTTTAATGCTGGTTTAGCTATAGATATATTTTTAATTTTATTATTTGAAATTCCAATAACATCTCCCACTTGGAAACTTGTAAGTCCATATAAAATACCTATATCCCCTGCTTCTATCCTCTGTGCTTCAATAATTACACCATTTTCTAGCCTATTAATTTTCTTTACTTTTTCTGCTAGCTCCTTATTAGGTACTTGAATTTTATCTCTT
The DNA here is from genome assembly GCF_000479045.1 of Cetobacterium somerae ATCC BAA-474. Taxonomy (NCBI): domain Bacteria; kingdom Fusobacteriati; phylum Fusobacteriota; class Fusobacteriia; order Fusobacteriales; family Fusobacteriaceae; genus Cetobacterium; species Cetobacterium somerae. The sequence goes on along the minus strand of NZ_KI518161.1, from coordinate 3,209 downwards.
ACAGATATTTTTCCTCCAAATAATCTTACATAAACCTTCTTTTCATTTTTACTTGCTCTTTCGATTTTAAACACTACTCCAGATAAATCACTTTCACAATCATCACCTGAAAATGGAAAATAACTACAAATTCCATCTAATAAATCTTCAACTCCAAGTCCAATTGCTGCAGCACCACAAAATACTGGATATAGACTTCCTTCCCTTGCATATAATGAAAGCTTTTCTTGTATTTCTTCTTTATCAGGTTCTATTCCACCAATATATCTTTCTAAAAATGCTTCGTCTAAGTCTGATAAAACATTAATAGCATCATCATTTATTATGCATGTATCAAAATAAACAGCTTTGCTTCCTGCATCATATACTTCTTGTAATCTAACTACTTTATTGGACATATTCTTCTTTATCTCTTCAAATACTTTATTGAAATTTGCACCAATTCTATCTAGCTTATTTACAAAAATTATTGTTGGAATGTTTAACTCCTTTAATGTGTCAAATAATATTCTTGTTTGTGACTGAATTCCCTCTACTCCTGATATAACTAGTATTGCTCCATCTAAGCCACTTAATGAACGTTCAACTTCCGAAATAAAATCCACATGTCCTGGAGTATCAACAATATTAACCTTAACATTATTCCAATTAAAAGATATGGTTGACGATTTAATGGTAATTCCTCTCTTACGTTCAAGCTCCATAGAATCCGTCTGTGTATTGCCTAGATCAACTCTTCCAACTGATTTTATAGCTCCACTATAATATAATAAGTTTTCTGTTATAGTTGTTTTTCCTGCATCCACGTGTGCTACGATTCCTATATTAATTATTTTCTTCATAATCAATACCTCCAACTCTATCAACCACCTTTTTATCCATTATCATAGCAACAATATATAACACTAATACCGGTGTTACTAATAACGAAGTACATGCTATACCCATACTTACTGAAATATTTGTAGCTATGATTCCTATAATTGGTCCACCTAAAATTTGACCTAAGGAATTTATTTGTCCATTTATAGAAAGTACAGTAGCTCTGGCCTTGTCATCTATATGTCCATTAAGCCATGCACTAAATATAGGTTCATTTATAGTTCTAAAGGTACTTGTCGCTAAATAAGCTATTAGCATTAAGTTAAAGCTTTTTGTAATAGCAAATATGAACATAAATGATATATAAAATATATTTATACATAATAACAGCTTTCCATTTTGATTCTTATCATCATCCTTAAGCTTTTTTGCCATAAAATGCATTACTATAGCACTCAATATCATTCCTGAAATTCCAAAAATTCCGAACCAAGTCACTGATTTAAGGTTTCCAAGTTTAGGAAGCATAGTATCTTGTAAAAAATGCACATTAGAAATGTCTATCATAACCTTCACTGGATAATCCATAAAATAAAGTTACTGAAAGCAAAATTATAATTATAGGTTTGCTTTTTATAAATTTAATACCAGATTTAAAGGTATATCCCATCTTTTTGAATGTATTTAAATCCTCTGGAGCAGATGATTTAAAATTATTTTCTGGCATATATAACCATAAAAATAATGCAAGAATTATAAATAAAACTCCACTAACTATAATAGGTAGTCTTACAGAGAAATTAGCTATTACAGTGCTTAGTACTATTCCAATAACCGATCCTATCTGTCCTGCTTGTGCTCCCTTTATATAAATTTTATCCAAATCTTTATCTTTCTCTTCTTCCGCAATCCAAGCTTCAACAGATCCACTGATAAAAGTAGAACCTAATCCCCATATAATCTGTGCTGCAAGTATGAAAACGAAACTAGAAATAGAACCTTCTAAAATAAATCCCACTCCTGTTAAAACTACACCAATAACAATAGATAGTTTACGACTGTACACATCTGCAACTATGCCTGTAGGAATTTCAAATATAAAGCATGCTACTTCTAAAGTAGTTCCAACAAGTATAAGCTGAAGTGGATTTAAATGCACCGTTTCAATGTGATACACTATCATAACTGTAGCTACTAGCGAAAAACACATTGCTGTAATAGCTGAAAATAATAAATAAGTTTTATATGCTGAAAGTTTATTAACCATTAATCATCACCATCCTAATATTTCTTAAAAAATTTGTTTGTTTTTCATAATCTTCATATTTAAATATATAAATCATCAAAATAATCTCCTTAAATAAAAAAAGGCTGTAAATGAATATAATTCACTTACAGCCTCATAATTATATAACCTAAATATAAACATGAAATATAGAACTTTAATTTATATAGCTTATTATTAAGCTATTCAAATTAAAATCTTATACCATATCTATAAATGTAGCAAAAATAGACATAAAAATACCGTGTTTAGAACACAGTTTTCCTATTCTGCAAATAGAGGTGTAACATGCTCATTATAATACTGATTATTTTTAGAGTACACAAACAAACATGGTAATATCAATAATTGATTCTACCACAAATAAACCTTGAGTTATTCAAGATTTTTTCATATACTTTTTAAAATAATCCTTATTCAGTTAGTTTAGTTAAAAACTACCTCTTTGCGCATATTTATAACCCCTTTACATTTATATTTTTCATGTTTATATTTTAGTATAATTACATTATATATAAATTTTTAATTTTATTCAATGCTTTTACTTTTACATTTATCAAAATTTAATCGAAACTTTATTAGGGGTAGAGTCCTATTTTCGCGGAAATCTTACGTTAAGGAATAATTTATATACTATGTTTTAATGAGGTATGCCCTATTGGAACATTAACTAAAATAAGTAAAATCAATACTTCGAGGTGTCCCAATAGACTTATATCACAATTATTTTAAAATTAAATAAGTCTATGCGTTTTGGTGGTTTATTAATAAAACACTCAAATTGCTACAACCATTGAAATTACTAGCTTAATTTTGTTTAACGTACGGATTGCACATTTTCCTGACGCTACCCCTATTAAAGAAGTTAAAAGTTATATATATGTAGCTTTAAAGGAGGATTTATTATGATTAAAAGACAGTACACTATAAAATAACAATTAGCACTTGAAATATTATCAGCAGTATTTTTTTTATTAATCTCAATATTTGATGTTTTCTTTAAATTAAAGTATATGGATCTCGCGTATGGGATTTGCATAGCTGTAGTAGTAGTTATTTTTATCTTTAACTCGGGGTCCCATCAGGAAAACGCGGAATAACA
>NZ_KI518160.1 GCF_000479045.1 Cetobacterium somerae ATCC BAA-474 | reverse complement strand
AAAGTTTGTTCAAAAATATGTGAAATTAATATTAAAAAAACAGAAAAAATAAATATAGAAAAAATAAATAGTCAATATTCATAAAATGAATTTATTGAAACAAAAAAATAAAAAAGGGTAGTAAAATACAGTTAATACTACCCAAAATATCTAACTATTTAATAATGAGAAAATTGTAATACTTTGAAAAACAATATCATAAACTAAAGCTAAAGCAGGGATCTTACTCTCTATATGAGGAGCTAAAGAAATTTCAACTCTTTTAGGTTGTATATTTAAATTAGAATTTGCTTTTTTAGAAATAGCAGTACCTAATCCAAATTGAATACTTTGAACTTCAGGAATTAAAGAGAAAGCTATTTCAGAAAAAATACTTTTAAATTTATTCATATCAGTATTTTGAGGTAGATTTATTTCTAATGAGCTACCTAGAGCATCGTTAGTAATAATCATCTTTTGTATAGCTACTCTAATGTATGCTTCATTTTTTTCACCATGAAATATTCCTCCAATTTCAAGAGGATTTACTGTAGGAATCTCTAACAGAAGTTTTTTACACAAAGCTCCAACTAAAATCATAGCTGAAGGTAAATCACCATGTGTATAGATAAATACAATATCTTCACCATTAGTTTTTTCATCTATAATTCCAGAAATAACATCAATTTCTTCTTCAGGATTAGGAGAATAACCTTCCATAGTTCTTTTAGCTAAATCTTTTCCAAAATCTAAAGCAGTTATTGATATATTTTTAGGAAAATTTATAATTGATAGTTTTATACCATTATCTGTATTTTCAAAATTTATTTTAATTTTTTTACCAAAAATCATAAAAACCTCCAAGATTAAATTTAATTTACTATATATTATATAATAAAATTTACTTAATCTCTAGAAAAAAGAGAAATTAATTTTTTAAAAGACATTTATCTAAGCATAAATTAAGTAGTTCTTTTTGACACTGCTCCCAAGTTCCAACAATAAAAACTCCATTAGATTCAACTCTCCAAAAGTGATTAGAAACTCTTTTAAATCTCATTAATACTCCTCCTCAAATTTTCTACATAAATGTATAAGAAAAAAATAAAAAAATTTAAAATTCATCTATTAGAATTATACTTTAATGTAGAAAAAAAATCAAATATTTTTTTACATTTTTGTAGAAAAATAGTATAATAAATTAAAAAATAAGAAGGGAGGATAATGTGAAGACTAAATTTGGTAATTATTTAGAAAAAATGATGATGAAAAATAATTATACATTAGAATATATAGCAAAGCAAACAGATTCTTCTCTATCTGTAGTAGGTCACTATAGAAAAGGAATTAGAATTCCTAAGGATGATTTTGTAGAAAGATTTATTGAAAAATTTATTGAAACAGATAAAGAAGCAGATGAAATTAGATATATAGTTGCTTATGATAGAACTCCAGATTTAATAAAAAGAAAATTAGATGAAAATAATCAAGAGGAAAAAAATAAGCAACAAGCAGAGATAATAACTTTACCAGTCTTAGGTAAAGCAGCAGCAGGATTAGGTCATATAAATTTTGAGGACAACACTAGAACGGAGGTATTATCTTCTATTTCAAATATAGAATTGCCTAAGAATGCTTTTTTAGTAGAAGTTAGTGGAGATTCAATGTTTCCAACGTTATCAGATGGAGATTTAGTCATAATTAATCCCGTTCAAAAGCAGATGAGAATGGTAGAAGGAAAAGTTTGTGTATTTAGTTATCATGATCAAACATATATAAAAAGACTTAAAATTAATAAAAATGAAGTAAGACTCGTATCTGATAATAGTGATAAAAAAAGATATTCAGATATCATTATATCTGACGAAGAATTGGAGTATTTAAAATGCTATGGAGCTGTTATAGAAAGTAGAAGAAAACACTAAAAAATAATAAGAGAGGATTATATAAAACAAGAAACAGTTCTTTAAGAACTGTTTTTTATTTTGTATATTTTTATTTTAATGTGAAATTTATAAAGAATAATTGTTTAAAATTTCAGTTATTGCATATAATTACTGTTTGTA
>NZ_KI518159.1 GCF_000479045.1 Cetobacterium somerae ATCC BAA-474 | reverse complement strand
ACTTATTTTTATATTTTTATTTTTATTTTTAAGCTATTTCTTTATATTTTTTTATAATATACAATATTTTTATTAGTTAATATCAAATTAAAAAGGAGATTTATGAAAAATATGAACATACCAACTTTTGATTCATTACTTAAAAGTAGATTAAATCCTTATTATATAGCTAAGGAAATAAAAGAAAGGGGGGAAATTGTTAATGACATTGTAATCAAATATGATAATAGGTATATTTATATCAATCCTTATTCAGATACAAAAAGTGTTAACTTTGTTGGTAATTTTTTTAATTGGGAGAGTTTAATCCCTTATTATAAAGATGACATTACTAATTTTATATCTAATGCTACAGCTCTATCTAGAAAAGTTATTAGAGTCGTCAATAACTTTTTATTTAATAATGACGATAATAATATTTTGAGGTTTCTAAAAGAACAAAAAAAAATATATCTGAAACGCTTAAATAAAAACCTCGAAGAAAATGAAGAGAAAATTAAAAAAAATTTAAAAAAAATTATATCAAACTTCAAAGAACAACTAAAAATGAGAGGGTTTTATAGGGAATTAAGAGAAACAATCAATAAATTAGGTGACTCTAATTTAGATGTTTTAGAATTAAAAAATTTACTCGATAGAATTACTAAAACTGAATCTCTTTTGAATGCATCTAAATATATTATAAATATATTTGATAAATTAGAAGAGATTGATGAATTCAATGAGATTTCTACACTTATTGATAAAATTAATTTATATAAAAAATTACTCGATTTAAATATTGCATTTTGTAAAGATGATTTGGATTTTGAACTTCCAATTTCAAATGATCCTAATTTATATATAAAAATTAATAATGATTTAAAAATTGTTAAAAATTTTATATTTGAAAGCCTTACACCTGAAAATATAATCTATAACAAAACAAAGGAGAGATTTGAACTATATGATGTTACACCTATTGGAACAAATAAAGATATTGAAATAAATTGGATGGAGTTATTAGAGGGAACGAAAACTTTTTATCATCACAAGAGCTTATCATTTCCTCTTTCATATAACGATGTTATCAAATTAGGAGTTGATATAAATGAGTACTAAAGATATTTTGAATAAAATACATCAAACAATTGGAGTTATACCACCCATACCTCTTATAGTTATTATGAGCAGTATAGTTAAGTTAGCACCCATAGCTGAACCTAAAATTTCAATATTGCTTTGTGGACAGCGTTCAGAAGGAAAAAGTGTTCTTTATGACTCCTTAGGATTTGAGAATATTAACATTCTATCTGAACCCATCACCTCTGCTCAACTAAGAGGTGATGCTAAAAAAACTTCAGATTCAGATAAAAATGAGGCTATTTTCTCAAAAGATATTTGTATCTTTGAAGAGTGTACAACCTTGCCATTAGCAATTATATCGGAGTTTAAGAACCTCTTAACATCATACAGTTATAATCTTAATAAAACAAAACAGACTACATCTAATCTGTCTTGTGTGTTTATTGGAAATTCATATACTGATATTATTTCAAATAATGATTTCACTATTGATAAACTTTTGTCAAATTTTTCAGCAGCACTTAAAGATGAAGCCTTTTTATCAAAACAAGCTGCTCTTGTTCCACATTATAAGGACTTTTTAGGCAAAAGAAACTACAATAAAATTGAACCTGAACATTTTGACAAGTTTGGTAAGTCATTGGTTGAGTTACGACCTCACACTATCGATTTAAGTAAAATAAAAATTGATGATAAATTCGATAGCAGAGCTAAAGGATTAATAACTAAATTAACTTCTGGAATTATAAAAGTTATGTATCTTGATAAAATACCGCCTAATCATGTTATTGATGGTATTGTTGAATATGCCTCATTCTTCCATGCTTTAGCACTCGGTGAATTTCATAATCCGTTAAACTCAAAGTCTATAAAATTTGTACTTGAAGCTATTCATGGGACTACTGATGATGTAGAGTTTGTCATTCTTTATGAAAATAGAGTTTTGGTTAAACTATTAAACAAACCTCTTTGTTTAAAATATGCTATTAATGGATTTGGAGTAACAGAAAATTTATTGGAATATAATTTTTTCAATAAAAATCCTAATATCTCTATAATCAGTCCTATTATTAAAAATGAGCATAATGGACTTATTCTTCATCAGGAATTTAATTATTCACCATTAACTTCAAAAATCATAAATATCACAGGCGATATAATTCCAAAAGATACAGATGAAGAATTTAATTCTATTGTTATAAGGATGATTTCTAATGGAGAAACACGCAAACTCCCTAACTTCAGAGGAATCTCCAATATTACTCTTTCACTGATAAAAAGACAAATAAACAAAAACTTTGGCACAAACATTAGTGAACTCAAAAAATCTAATATTGGAATTTCTGATAACATTGGATTTGAGCTAATTGCGTTTTACGATTACATAAAAGATAAAGATAAGTATATATTATAAAGTAACATAACATAATATGGAGGATTAATATGATGGTAACTAAAAGAAATTATGGTAATGGTAATATGTATACTAGCGATGATATCGCTGAATTATGTGGTTGCTCTAAGAATAAAGCTTATAATATGATTAGAGCATTAAATCACAAACTTATCTCTTTAGGAACACCTAAAGAAGCTCTTATTGCTGGAAAAATTAGTCGAAAATTTTTCCATGAACAAATTAAAATTTAATTGAAAATTTTTGGTGAAGAGAGTATTATATAATATAATCCTCTCTTTTTTAAATATAATTTAAGGAGGAGAAATTTATGAAAAATATAAATGGAGGCGGTTCTGTTTACAAGTTATCTGGTAAAAGGAGGAAACCTTGGGCTGTTGCCATAACTACTGGTTATTCTCTTGATGGTCGACAAGTTAGAAAATTAATTGGAACCTTTGAAACTAAAAGAGAAGCACAAGAAGTTCTAATAAAATATGTTAGAAATCCACTTCTATTTAGTAAAGTAACATTTAAAGAAATTAAAGAACTTTGGTGGGAAAACTATAAGAAAAAAGTTACTAACGAATCTACAATTAAGACCAATCTTTATAGATTAAGAGCTTTAGAGCCACTAGACAACTTTAAAATAAATGACATAAAAGTATATGATATGCAGGAAATATTTGATAATATGCAAACTTCCTGGAGTTTTAGAAATGCTTGTAAAAGTGTCCTTAATATGATATTTGATTTTGCATTTAAAAATGAAATTGTTGATTCTAACAAAGTTAAGTTTATTGATTTAGGTAAAAGAGTAAAAGTTATAGATAGAAGAGTATTTTCTAAGGATGAAATTGAAATCCTATGGAAAAATCTTGATACTGATACCTACTATTGTAAATATATCTATATAGTTCTAATTCTTATCTATACTGGTATGAGAATTGGTGAACTTCTTAACCTAAAAAATGAAGATATCGATTTACATAACTCATGCCTTACTATAAAAGAAAGTAAAACAGATGCAGGTATTAGAGTAATTCCAATCTCTTCTAAAATCTTTAACTTATTTCTTACTAATATGATAAAAGATCAAGAATATTTTGTAAAAGGGGACACTACTAAAAAGTTAGCTTATTCAACTTTTAAACCTAGATTTCAAAAGCTATTAAAAGAGTTGAATATTGAATCTCATACTATTCATGATACTCGTCATACTTTTGCTACTTTATTAAATAATGCTAATGCCAACCAAACTTCAATTATTAAGCTTATTGGTCATTCTGATTTTTCTATTACAGAAAATGTTTATACTCACAAAGATACTGAGGAATTAAGAAAAGCTGTAGAATTATTGAATTAATATTTTGTTAGCTACTTGTTAGCTACTTGTTAGCTACATATAAAAAAACTAAACAACTTATAAAATAACTAAAATTAAGAAACCCTTATTTTATGAGGGTTTCTATAAATGTAAATAAAATCAAAAGGAGGCAAAATGAGAAAATTAATAATGCACTACGATATGGACGCTTTTTATGCTTCTATTGAGATTAGAGATAATCCCAAATATAAGGATAAGCCCATTGTTGTTGCTGGTGGCGTTGTCACAACTGCTAGTTATCCTGCTCGTAAGTTTGGCATCCATTCTGCAATGAATACCTTAGATGCTAAAAGATTATGCCCTAAACTCATTGTCCTCCCTGTAAATAAAGATAAATATGCTTATGAATCTAAAATTATTCATGAGCTCGTTTTAAAAATTACTCACAAGGTAGAATTTATAGCTCTCGATGAAGGATTTATTGATATAACTGATATTATTTCAAGGTTTCAATCAAAAGAAAGCTTTGCTACCACTTTTAGAAAAAGAATTCATGAAATTACGGGACTTACTTGTTCTGTAGGAATTGGACCTAATAAATTAACAGCTAAAATTGCTTCTGATATAAACAAACCTGGTGGACAATATATTTTTAATAATGAAGATGAGTTCATTGAATTTATAAAAGAAAAAAATATTCGTAAACTTCCTGGTGTTGGAAAGCAATTTGAAAAAATTTTAAATAAAAATAATATTCATTTTGTTAAAGATATCTACCCATTTTCTTTAAAAGAACTTATTGCAAAATATGGAAGCTCTCGCGGAGGAATGCTCTACACATATAGCCGTGGAATTGATCATCGTGAAGTAGAGTTCAATCGAGCTATTCACTCTATTGGAAACGAAAATACATTTAGAATCCCACTTGATTCAGAGGAGGAAATTAGTCGAGAAATCGATGCTCTTTTCCAATGGTCATATAATCGGCTTCAAAGAAAAAAACTTCTCACTAAAACTGTATCTTTAAAAGTACGGTTTAAAAATAGAGAAACTATAACTAGATCTAAAACTCGATTTATTCCTAGTGATGATAAAGAGATTTTGAAAGGAATGCTCGATGAAATTTTAAGCTCTTTAGATTTAGTAAATAATATCAAACTTCTCGGTGTTTCTTTTTCTAACTTAGAAAACCATTCTAGCAGACAACTTGTTTTTGAAAAACTTTATTAATTTTCTTTCAGAAAAAAAGAAGTTTCTTTAAATCTCAGTATATTATGTTAATTCAAAATATCAAAGGAGGCCAAAAATTATGAAAAAAGTTGTTTTAGCAAGTGTTTTCTTTAGTTTATTCTTCATTGGATGCTCTAGTTCTGAACCTCAGCCTGAGCCTGTTGTTGAAGAAGTTGTAGTTGTAGAGCCTGTTGTAGTTGGAAAAGAAGTTATTGTAGCTCCTGTTTTAGACAAACAAAGTTATTAGTAAAAGTAAATAAACTATGAAAAAAGGCCACTCTAAAAGTGACCTTTTTTTATAAATCTATAAAACTACTTTCTTGATTCTCTTTTTTCAATCTCTCTAAAAACTTTCTATGATTTATATCCTCATTATTTATATGCTTTATATATTTCTTTGCTGACTCTTCAATTTCTTCATCAGATAATCTAGGTATATCAAAAAGAGCAAAATACGGTAAATAAGTCATTTGTACTGCATTTGCTGTAGCTTCTAATGGTCTCAATAACTCAGTTATTGTAAAATTATTGTAACTACCACCCATGTACGAATATTCCGGAGCTCCCACAGAAAGAGCTACTAAAAATTCTTTTCCTTTTAAGGCATCTCCCTTTGGTCCATAAGCCCATCCAAATTGGAGTACGCTATCAAAATACTCTCTCATTAAGGCTGGCATACTATACCAATAAAAAGGAAATTGAAACACTACCCTCTCAGATTTTTCTAGAAAATCTTTCTCTTTTTCCACATTAATTTTTTTATCTTCTCTATAGATTTCATCTAAAAATCTAACTGTTACATTGTTCTCTTTTTTTAAAGTTTCTATCCAAACTTTATTAACTCTAGATTCCTTAATATTTGGATGTGTCGCTATTACAAGTATTTCCATCACTAATTCACCTTTATTTTTCCAGAAATTATATCAGCTTTTAAATTTTCAACAAAATTTATATTCTCACTTCCAATAATCTGTCTTGTATATTTAAAATCAGTAGTTCCTACACCATTTTCTTTTAATCCAAAGTTATATACTTGACCTTTAAACTCTCCATTTACAGTGTCTTCTATCACTTTATAAATTGCATTATTTACATTTTTTAACATCGATGTTAAAACTTGCCCTTTTACTATGTCATCTTGATCACAGTCTACCCCAATACCATAAATTCCTTTTTCTTTTACCCCCTCTAAAATCCCTATTCCAGTATTTCCTGAAGCATGATATATAACATCCACTCCTTGATTTGCTAAAGAATAAGCATGTTCCTTTCCTTTTAAAGGATCACTAAAAGGAGCATCTCCACCTACATATGTTGTTATCACAGAAATGTTTGGATTTACATATTTAGCTCCTTGCTCATACCCTGATTTAAATCTATTTATTAATGGTATATCCAGCGCTCCTATAAAACCTACTTTTCCTGTTTTACTCATCTTAGCTGCAATAGCTCCAACTAAAAATGACCCCTCACTTTCATCAAAAACTAATGATGCAATGTTCTCACCCTCTTTAGCTCTTGTATCAACTATTGCATACTTTGTATTTGGAAACTTAGAACTAATATCTTCCATAGCATCTTGAGCAGTATAAGATGTTGCAATTATTAAATCAAATCCATTCTGAGAATACTCCTCTAGAAAATAAGCATCTTCCATCCAAGAGTTTGGTTCTACATATTTTACCTCAACATTAAAATCTTTTTGTGCTTTTAAAAGCCCTGCATAAGCCGAATCATTAAAAGATTTATCACCTAATCCTCCCATAGCTAAAATCAATCCAACTTTTAATGGTGCTGCTAAAATTGTTACAGATAAAAGTAAAAACATAATAATACTATTAATCTTTTTCATTAAAAAACCTCCCCAATTTTATATTTTTTATTATATATCAAAACTAAAAAAAGAGCTACCTTTGATAGCTCTTTATCTATTAAAAATATATTAGAAATCGTATGTTACACTAACTCCACCTTGTGGTTGTAGTTTCCAATCTTTTTCTGTATCTCCCCAAACTTGGTTTGAATATTTAACTTGTGCAAAAACAGAGAATGATAAATCATCTGTATAATTATAAGTTAGTTCTAATTGAGGTAAAGCAAATACTGCATAACTATTCTTGTTATTTCCACTATCTACTGCTGGTCCTAACCACTCATACATTTGATTTCCAACTATGAACGGATCCCATGCAGCACTTCTATTAGAGGAGATATATGGATCAAATCCTCCAGTAAAGTTAAATGCTAATGATGTTTGATCATTAAATTTATATAACTCTTTTGAGTAACCTAACCAAGCTAAAACCATAAAGTAATTTGCTGAATTATAGTTTGCTCCTGATGTTTGATTTTCTATTTCAAAACTTCCATTATACCACTCTCTAAATGCATATGCATTAAATGTAAATGTAAAGTCAGCTGGTAATTGCCAATTTGTTAATAAACTTAAAATTCCTGTATTAACGTGTCCTGCTGGTCCTTTTGTACTCCATCCATAAATATACATTGGTGATATTGCAAATTGTGTTGCTTGAACATACTGTCCTTTTGGAATGTATTCAGAAAAATCAAATGCTGTTTGAGCAAATACATAAGTTTGATTTGTTCCATTAAACTCAGCTTCATTTTCTACCATTAAAGATGAAGTCCATTTAATTTTTGAGTTTTCTATCATTCCATGATCATAACTCAATGTTGCTTTCGGTCCACTAAAGTTATTATCCTGTTGATTTTCTCCACCATTGTAATCATACATATTCCAAACTCTATCCCACTGTAAACTTATATTCCAATCTTTTGCGAAATTATAACTTAAAACAGCTGATGGATGTGAAGATTCAGTTTTATATTTTCCTGCATTTCCATAAAAAGTTTGAGTAAATCCTAAACTACCATTAGGTGTGAACTCTTCTGCATAAGATGCTCCTGCAATAAGTAGTGATCCTATAAGTGTTTTTAAAAATAATTTTTTCATAATTTACCTCCCATAATAAACCATGTTTTTTTCCATTTTCAGCTTAAGTATACAAAGAATTAATTCTTTTTCCTTTTAAAAAATTTATTTGTTTTTCTTTTTAAAAGGAATTACTCTTTTTTTTCGAATAAAAATTATAATTATTCCTTATAGGAGGTTAAATTTTATGATAAAAAAAATTTCTATTTTATTTTCTTTTTTAATGCTTTTACTTCAAGGGTGTAGTGCCTTAGATAGTCGAGTTGTTGCCGTTGATTCATACTCAACTATGCAAGCTTATGGAGGTACATATTATCTTTCTACAAACACTCCTGGGTTACAACTTCAACAACAATCATTTGAAGTTATTTTACAAAATATGTTACAAAATAAAGGATATACTCGAACCTTTAATCAAAAAAACGCCTTATATAATATAGTTTACAACTATAAAATTAAAGGCCCTTACACTTCAATCGAATCATATCCAGCTCCTGTAAATCCATGGTGGAATGGTCCTTATGGAGGTATATATAATGGATTCTATGGAGATATGTGGATGAATTCTATAAGTGCTTCTACATATTTTGTTAAAAGATTAGAGCTTTCAGCTTTCACTAAAAATAATAGTGCAGTTTGGCAAGTTGTTGGAAGCTTAAAAAGTGACAATAGTGATCCTAGAAGTAGTTTTCCTTATTTAGTATCTGCTATTTCAAACTATGTTAATGCTAATTCAAATCAAGTTGTTTATCTTAATGTTGAAGAGAATTCTCAAACAGGTCAATATACTGCAACTCCTTCTATGTGGTAAAATACAAAAAGAGCTCTATCATTAAACATGATAGAGCTTATTTTTTATTTTTTCTCTTCAATTATTGCTTCTATTCTATCGACACATCTTCCGCAAGCTGAACCTGCACCTGTTGTATCTATTACTTCTACTAATGTAGTAGCTCCATTTTCTATTGCAGCTAAAACTTTTCCTAAAGTAACTCCTTTGCAATAACAAATCATTGTATTTTCAGACATCTTTAACCTCCAATGCTTTTTTTAAATTATACTACATTTGTATAGTATTTGCAATATTTTTATTTAGTCTAATTTTTGCAAATAAAGCTAAAATAAGTTATACTTTAATATAGCAAATTATATTTAGGAGATATTTAAAATGAACGAAATCAATTTAGGATTAAAAATAAAAAAATTTAGAACTGACCAAAAATTAAGTTTAAAAGAATTAGCAGAAATGATAAACTCTACATCTGCTCTTTTAAGTCAAATTGAAAAAGGGATTACAAATCCATCTATCAATACATTAAAAGGTCTATCTAAAGCCCTAAATATACCACTTTATAAATTTTTTTTAGAAGAAACTTTAAAAAAAGTACATATAGTTAGGGCTCAAGAAAGAAAAGTTATTAAACCCTCTAAAAGTGAAGGTGTTTCTTATGAAATTTTAAGTCCTGAACCTCAGACACAAGTTGAATTTATGATTTTAAATTTAGAACCATATTCATCCTCTAAAGAAAAAGAAATTGGCCACGAAGGTCAAGAGGTCGCATTTGTACTAGAAGGTGAAGTTAAACTGCACTTAGATAACGAATCATATGTTCTTTTCCAAGGAGATAGTATTAAAATTGAAAAATTTGTTAAACATAGTTGGGAAAATTTCACTTCAAAACATACAAAAATAATTTTTGCTGTTACAATTTAAATAAAAAATAGGAGAGATAAGCTCTCCTATTTTTATCCTAAAAATATTCCTTTTATTCCGTTTGATACTAGTTTTACACCTGCAGACATTATAAATATTTGCATTACTCTTGATAGTACAAATAAAACAACCTCTCCTAAAACTTTATCTAACCAATCTGAAATACTAAATAAAAACTTCATTATTAAAAAAGTAACTGCAACAGCTCCTACAGATATTATTAGACCTGCTTCTTTATGAATAATCATCACAGTTGATATTGTTCCAGGTCCCACAAGCATAGGAAAAGTTAGTGGTGTTATTGCATACCGTATAGCGTCTTTTTCAGACATTACATTTCCCGAACTCTCTTTAGATGCTCCCAAACCTAACAAGTTTCTAAAAGCAACTACAACTAGTATCATTCCTCCTGCCACTCTTAATTCATTCATCCCTATTTTATACAGATAATTCATGAAAAAATCTCCAGCAACTATAAAACCTGTTACAATTCCAAAACCAGAAATAACAATAGCATTATACATTTTTTTTCTTATTTCAGGATTTTGATCCTTTGTTAATGTCATAAATAATGGCACATTTCCAAATGGATTTAAAATTCCAATAATTGTAAGAACATATGTCATTATATCTATAACAAACTCTTTCCCCATACTTTACTAATCTCCTCTTTAATTTATTTACACACTATAATATATAAATAAATTAACAAAGTAAAGTTTTTTATATATTATTTCTATAATTACTGTTAAATGTTCTTTTTTCCTCTTCTCTAAACTCATTTTGATTATCCCAGTTTATTAAAGCTATATCTTTTGTAAATTTAGGATAAGTATTACAATAATCTATTGCTTCTTGAGTTAGTGTAAATCCATGCTTTATGAAATAGTCACTTGCATCTCTTTTTACTATTTTAGTTACATAAGTAGCTAATTTACCTGAAATGTCTTCAGTAGAGCTCGTTTCGATAGCTTGCATGTACTTATGCATTTTTACAAAGAAATCTCCCTCTCCATAATATAATCTAAATTTATACCAGAATGCTAATACTGCAAATACATTGATATTAAAAATGCTTTCAGTACTTGTCTCTAATATCTTTAATTGATCATATACATTTTCTCTAACACTATTTGTATATTCAATTCTAGCTTCATTAGCATACCAGTTATTACTTACTTCTCCAAATAATCCCATGTGATAATTATTTACATCCATTTCATGTCCAACTTCATGACCTACAACCCATGATGAAGCAAAATTTCTTAAACTCGCATTTAGTATATCATGACTTCCACCACTATAAGCTGTATATCCTCCTACAAAAGCTCCTCCTGCATGTGGATTATTTTCACTTACTCCTATCCACATAACCCTTTTATATGGAATAGAATTATTAAAATGAGAGTTAGAGTTATCTATATAATAAAGAAAATCTAAAAACTCATCTGTAATCTCTATTCTTTGATTTAATGTTCCTTCTGCAATATTGCTTTTTAGCCAATCAAATTTTACTGCTCCTATAAAGTTTCTTCCCTCTACATAAGCTAAGTTTGAATTTAATTTTACTCCATCTCTATTTTCTATTAATGTTGTGTTATCTGGAGTTTTATAAAACTCTTCCTCTTTTGTAATTCCATATCTATAAATTAGTGCATTTTTTTCATTTAAAGAGTATAGCTCTATTTCCTCTTTTCTACTTCCTGTTAAAACTAATTGTCCTGTTAACTCACCTAAGTTAATTATATTTAACCCCTTCTTTAATAAGAACGAATGCTCTGCTTGAGGTTTGTTTTCTCTTAAAATTATATGTGCATTTAAATCTTTACTACATATAAATGCATAATCTCTATTTGGAAGTATATAATACGGTGTCAATGAAATATCTCCAGTTCCGTTTGTTTTTAACGGTCCAAAATAATAGTTAGTATCTTGAGGTATGCTTTTTATTTTATAAGTTTCAAAAGGTAACTCATTTTTATTTTTCAAAATAGATTCTGCTATATAAAGTTTAGCCAATAATCCCTTATTTGTAGATACTTTTTCTTTAAATTTTTCTATAGTAGATAATTTTACTCCTCTACTTAAAGATTTGTATAAAACTTTATCTTCAAATAAATTTCCTATATTTTCAATTAATTTATTATAGATAGTAAACTTTACATCATTAAGAACTACTACACTAGCTTGAGTTCTTTCAAATTTAATACAAATCTCTTTTACTAATGTTGGGTTAAATGAGATTATATTTTCTCCCCTTACTGGACTATCTGTTTCATGAATATGTAATAACTTCCAACTTCCATTTTCCTCATTTCTAAAGTATAATGTCGCTTTGTAAACCACTCCATTAGAGCCATTAGCGTGTCTTGAAATAAATGTAAAGTTTTCTATAACCTTTTTCTCTTCAAAAGTAAAGAATATTTCACCTAATCCCTGTGAATGGTAGTAAGTATTTATATCACCATCAACCATTGAAACAACTGCATCAGGATATCCACAAGTTGATTGAATCCCTACTTTTTCTATTGGATAATTATTCGAAATATCTGTTAAATTATAATATATTTCCTGTTCCACTTGAGCTAAATGAATACAATTTACTTTCCACTTTTCATATTCATCTATGTAAATTTCTACCTTTATCTCCTCTGTAAATACCTCAGCAAATTGGACATTTATCTTTCCATTTTCATTTGAATCTATTGTTTTTTTCTCTATCTCCTCTAACTGACCAAAATTATTTTTGAAATATACTCTTATATCATATATATAATCAGCCTCTTCTCTAAATAAAATCTCTAATTTATTTAGTACTTCATAGCTATTATTTTTTATCTCAAAACATATAGGTTCTATTCTTTTTAAATAGATTTCTTTTGCTTTTTTAACTTTCTCTTTGTAGCTTTCTGTTAAACTACATCTTCTCTCTAAAGATAAAATGTCTTCGTATTCAACATTAGATTTTAAAGTTTCAAAAGTAGAATCTTCAAAAATGTTATTAATCTCATCTTCTAGAAGATTATATATAAACAGTTCTAATTCATTAATTATAGCCCACTTATTAACTGAATCCTCTACTCTTATACATATCTCATCAGTTAAATACGGCTTATTTTCTACCATTAGCCACTCATTTTTATAAGAATCTACATTATAAGTTCCAAACTCAATCCATCCATTTTCTTGATTTAAATCTTTTACTAAAACTTTAAATCTATTTATTAATCCAGATGTATTACTTCTAAAGCTAATTAATCTTAATCTATCAATCAAGTACTCTCTATTTAACTTTAAATTTATCTGAGCATATTCACTGTAGTTTCTACTATGAAATCTTGTATCTAAATTTCCATCAAACATATTCGTCAATGGATAAGATGAATCCTCAGTATTTGAAGAAACTTGTAAGTCTTCAAATTTTACTCTTGTATCCACATCCTCATTAAAACAAAATTCAGATAACATATAACTATTATTTTTTATTTTATATACTCTATCTGCTCCATATATTAAAATTTTAGCTTTTTTTGTCAAAATTTTTCTAAAATTCAAAGTTACATTTTCTTCATCTATTAAAGGATTACATCTTATTATTCTCTCTTCACCTAAGGAGTTTTCATATGCTAAACATACCTTTAATATTCTTTGCTCACATACAAATTGAATTTCATCTAAAATTGTATCTTCATTTAAAGATATTTCAAACTCTTCTGGTATTAGCGACTCAATATATAATTCTTTAGCTTTCTTCAAAGTATTTATATAACTTTCAGTTATTAATCCTTCCTCTAAAGTTTCTATATCCTCTAACGTAATACTATCTTTTATTATATTTTGAGTTTCATCAGTGAAAAGATTTGCAATTCTTTCCTCTATTGTATTGTATTTAAATAGATCAATCTCATAAAAAACTACAAAATAATTATGTCCATTTGTTACTCTAATACATATTTCTGATGCTAATACTGGTTTAAATACTGCTTCTCTAAAGTCTCCACTTTGCTCTGTTAACTGTTCAAATACTTTTTTCCACTCTTCATTGTTTTTTGTTCTATATAAAATTTCATAAGCTTTTATTCTTCCGTTATGTGACGGTCTAGTTTGAAATTTTACTCTATTTATTACCTTAGGCAAATCTAATTCTAAAATAAAATCGCCATACTCCCCTGTTCCATAACTTCTATAATCAGCACTGTGAAAAGTGGTATTTATATCATTATCTATAGCGTATCTAGGTGCATTATTTGAATATTGTCCACATAAACTTTTTGCTAGCATTGTTGTTTTATCAACTCTTACATCTATATCTTCACTTGCATAAAATTCATCTTGTGGAATCTCCACAACTTCTATGTTAAATTCACTACCTTGCTCTATTGCTCCATATAAAGATAGTTCAAAATTCTTTGAATAAATATTTTCAAATTCTAAAACTGTTTCTAATCCAATTGTAGATATCTCTACTGAATTAGATAATTTTTCATATTCATGACTATCTGTATATCTTATTTCACCTTTTAAAACTCTACCTATATCTGTTAATCTTAATGTTTTAATTACACTTTTCTTTTCTATTTCTATCTCAAACTTATGAGGTAACAATCTGTTTACATATAATGTTTTTGCTTCTCTAAATAAATTTATATACTCTTCTGTTATTCCTAAACGAGATTCAATTTCATCAAGCTGTTCTAATGTAACAGATTCTTTTAATTGAGTGCATTCATCATCAATAAATAAATCTCTTAACATATCACTTAACTTATTGTATTTAAAAATATCCATTTCATAAATTATTACAAAGTTATCATTAGATTTTGTAACTCTGATACATACTTCTGATGCTAATACTGGATTAAATTTTACATTTCTCCAATTTCCAGATATACCTTCATTTATAGATTCTCCTATTTCTAGCCACTCTTCTGTAGATCTCTCTTTATATAAAATTTTATAGTTATCAATTCTTCCTAGTGAATTTGGTCTTGTTAAAATGTTTATTCTATCTATAACTTTTGGAGAGGAGTTCTTTAAATAAAAATCTCCATATCCTATATCTGTGTACGCATTACTATGAAAGTTTGTTGCTTCATTTCCATCAATAGCTCTATCAGCTTCTAAACCTCCATAGACTCCACATCCTGAACTAGCTAATAAATTATTTTTATCAACTCTTGTATCTATATCACTTTGAGCATAATACTCATCTTGATTCAACTCTATCTCTGTTATTTGAACATTTGTTATCTCTGCTGAAGCAAAGATTGTAAAAGTTATATCTTTAGCATAAAATTTTTCAAACATTACTATTTTGTCTTCACTAATATTCTCTGTTTCTATAGTTTTTTCATTCCCATATCTATCTACATAATTAGCTCTAACACGATATATATTTTCTTCAGTTAGAAAATTAAAACTCTCTACTACTTTAAAATCATTGCCTATATATTCAATAATTTCTCCCATCATTCCTCCTATTAGAATATCTCTAGCAGTAGATAGTTTATCTATATACTCCTGTGTTAAGCTTGTCTTTTTTTGCAACTCAATAATATAATCTATTGTTACTTCTGGCTTTAACTCTGTGTACTCATCATTTAAAAATAGATTTTCAATCTCTACACTTAAATAATTAAACATAAAAATTTCAATTTCTTCTTTTGAAAGTTGCGTATTTCCCTCTCCTGTTAATAAAAATTTCTTTACCATTACAGGATGTATTTTTAATGTTCCACTAATTGGAATATTTGTTAAAGATATCCAACTTTGCCCCTCTCCTGGACTATAGAATATTTCTAAATTTATAGGCTCTCTTTTTAATTTTATTCTATCAATTATTTTACTATTTTTTAATTCAACTTCTATTCCATTGTCAACTCTAGTTATTTCAAAATCACTTTGAGGTATTCTTGTATCAATATCACTTTGAGCATAATATGGTTTTATATCTGTTAAAACTGGAGTTACATTAATTATTGATGCTTCTGACTCACCAATCTTAACTTTTACCAAGTCTGTTAAAACTGGATCCACTTCCCACTCCTGTATATTTCCCATCTCTCTCAGCCTTTTAGCTCTTAATGTTATATCATTTCCTATAAAATCTTTAAATTCTAAATTTAATTCTTCTGGAAATATATTATTTTGACTTTCTATTATTAAATTTTTTATTATAGAGTTTGAGCTTAATTTTAAATTAAAATTATTACTACTAGGAGCATTTCCATTTCTAATAAAAGTTATTTCTGAACTCATTTTTCCCCCTTAAATATTTCCTTCTATACTTCTCTTATAATTCTCATTTATTATAGATATTTCCTCTTCTATCAACTCTTTATAATTTGAAAAATTAACTTCATTTAAGTCAACAGCCAATTCCGGATATTCATTACACTTAGATAATATCTCACTTGAAATTTCATAGCCATTCTCTACAAAATACTTAGATACATCTCTTTGTAGTATCTCTACCACCCATAAAATAACTTTTTCCAATTGATTCTGTATTCCACTCAAATCAGTTTCTTGAATTTTCTTATATATATTTGGTAAAAATCTATCACTATTAAAAAACAGTCTTAATTTAATCCACAAAGCTTTTTGAATATCCTCAGGAATTATCATTACTCTTGAATATCTAAATTCAAGCTCTTTTGTTAATAAGAATGTTAATAACTCTTGAAGTTCTATATTTGTATCTACTTCTCCAATAAAATCTTTTGCTATTACTCTACAAAAATTTGGATTTGCTAACTCTTCAATTGATTTATTAAACATTAATCTAGACATTCCACCAAAAGTTGTATAGCTTCCATCTTGTGTACTTTTTTGCTCAACAAGATTATTGTTTATCCCTTGAATTAAAACTCTTTTAAATGGTGACACATGATAATATTCATTTCTATTTAATAAAAAATATATATAATTTAAAATAGCATCCAAGTTTTCAACACCTTGTAAAAAATCAAATTCATTATAACTATCTTTTATCTCTTCTCTATTTAATTGGCAAATAAAATTCTTTCCTTCAACTAATCCTAAAATGTTTGTATTCTCTTTTATAAACTCTTTATAGTTAACTTTACCAATAGAATAGTTTTTTATCTCATCTGCATTAAATATTGTCATCTCAATATTTTTAGTTATATCATCAACTAAGAAAACTTCAGTTGTATCCTCTTTTAAATATATTGAATTTAAACCTTTTTTTATCTCTATTTTTTTATCTCTTAATTTTTCAAAACTCTCTACAATATATAAATTAATATTTTCATTTGATATAATCAAATACTCTTTTTTACTTTTAAAAGCTATTTCTGCTGTTTTTATAGGTAAACTACTTTTTATTTTTAAAGTATTAAAGTACTCTTCTCTATTTTGATTAGAAGCTAATAGTTTAACTTTTTTTCTAGTTACTTGAT
Source organism: Cetobacterium somerae ATCC BAA-474 (assembly GCF_000479045.1). Classification (NCBI taxonomy): domain Bacteria; kingdom Fusobacteriati; phylum Fusobacteriota; class Fusobacteriia; order Fusobacteriales; family Fusobacteriaceae; genus Cetobacterium; species Cetobacterium somerae. The sequence goes on along the minus strand of NZ_KI518159.1, from coordinate 3,960 downwards.
TATTATTAAGCCATAAATATTTTCCAACTTCTAATAAATTTACCATTTCTAAATTATCTTGATATCTATTTTTTAACTCTGTTATATTTTTTAATCTTACTTGAGATTTTACTGCCTGACAATCTAATGATTCGAAAATAGTCTTTAAATCATCTTCTACAACTGCATTTGAATAAAACTTTATATCGTTCATTACTATCCAGTTTCCATAGCTTCTATGAACTCTTATACAAACTTCTGAAACTAATACATCTTGAAAATTAGCGTTTTTCCAACCTTTCTCTTCAGTTATTTCAGATTGATAAATAGAAATCCAATCTGCATCAAAATTACTATTTTTATAAAGAATCTCATATTGATCAATTCTTCCATTATTTGCACTTGGATGTCTTGTTAAAAATTCTATTTTATTTATAACTTTAGATTCTTCAAATTTAAAGTAAACATCCCCATATCCACCATTAGAATATTGATTAGAGTGAAATAATGTATCTTCATTATCATCTAATGTTAAATCAGGACCATTTCCATTCCAAATAGATACACTAGAAGATGCAGTGATACCATTTTTATCAACAAGATCAAATATACTTCCATCTCTTTCCATATTTAAACTCCCTTTTTTTAATTTTTATATAATTAAAGGGGAGTTACCTCCCCTTTATGTTTTATTATGATTTAGTTATCTTCTAGCTATTTTATTTAAATAGTTTAATCTTAATGAATTTGCTTTAAATTTATCGAATATTACTGATGTTAATAAATGCTCTGCTTGATATAATGATTTATATGCAGTTGTTGCTTCTGAACTATGCATATCAATACCATAGTCATCCATAGCTATATCCCATGAAATTAATCCTGCTAAGTTATTATCAACAATCCATTGACACTTTGTCTCAACTGATCTTTCATCTTCAAATGTATAGAAAATTCCTGCATTCTGATTATATAGGTATGGAGCTTGTGCTGCTTCATCATAGTAATATTGGAAGTCTGAACCTTTTAATATTGTTCCTGCATGTGGATTAGCTGGTCCGTTCATATCTAAAGTTCTTACTGATACATTTTCACCTTTTATTAATTTATTTAAGTGATGTAAAGGTAAAACTCCTGCACCTCTTCCTCCATCCATTGTTCCTGGAGCTGAACATCCCTTCGCTCCATTTGTTGAGGCATCTATATTTGTTCTAGCATATAATCCTGGTGTATTTGGGTTTAACCATCCTGAAGTCGGTTTAAATATTCCAGACCATCCTCTTGAGTAAAATGGCGATCCTACAGTTATTTTGCTAACTGGTACTCCATATGTTTTTGTAACAAATTCAATTAAATCTGCTATTGCAAATGCATTTCCATTTGGATTTGTTTCTGATGATGGTTCATTTGAGTTTTGGAATAAATATGATTGATGGTTTGTTATTGGATCAAAAGCCCCATGTACATCATAAGTCATATAACTAATAAAGTCACAAGCTGGATGCCATACTCCTATTCCACTTTTTTGAATATGTTTTTTTCCTGATACTATAGCACATGACAAGAAATAATATTTTCCATCCTCTTGTCCTGCTTTATCTAAGGCTCCTCTTAATGCTTTCATTAAGTTAGTGAATAGTACTTCTTCATCGTCTGCTGCTCTTGGACTTCCTAAATCGTTTGGACTATCAACTAAATCTCCATCTCTTCTATCACAAGGGAATTCCCAGTCAATATCTACTCCAACAAAATTGAACTCTCTTATAAAGTCGATACATCTTTTAACAAAATAATCTATTTTATCTGGCTGAGCTGCGTCTCTAAAGAATGCTGATCTTGACCATCCACCTAATGAAGCTATTGGTTTAACATATGGATATTTTCTTGCCATTTCATTATATTCAGTCATAAATGCATTTGTTCCACCATAAGCTGAGAATGCTGCACCTGGATCAAATATATTTGGTGATACTTTTAAGCTTGTTCCAATTGGAGCATCTGCTGCAGATCTTTTTAAATGTGATATATCATCTTTATCTGTATTAAATTTTCCTGTATAATCAGGAATTACATCTATAAAGGCATATTGCATATGAGATATCTTATTCCACGGAGTTATTTTTGGAGTATATTTTCTTCCTCCCCATTTTCCCCACTCTGGAGTATAAGTTATATGCATCTTTTCCATTGGAGATCCTAAACCTTCAACTTCTGATATATTCATTGGCTCTAAATGAGCATTTGGTTTTGTCCCTGCTGAATCCATTAAATGATTTCCAGGACAACCAATTTGTGACTCTTCACCAGCTGATAATTTTGTCCATGGTGACCAATCTCCATTTAATTTTGGGGCATCTCCTTTAGTTGCCCATCCTGTATGTCTAAAATGGAATCCCTGATAGAATACTATCTTATTTGTAGCTGCACCATACTCAATTTCTGAATTCCATTCTGGATATTTACAATATTTTACTCCTCCATCTGGAGTTGCTATTTCTATTGTACCTGTTGTACTTTTATAATAAACTACAACTTTATCATTTGTCTTTTCATCTCTTACATAAGTAACTCTATAAACAAATTTTAAATCCTTATTTGAAGGATACTTAGAAGTTGGTACAATATTTTTAGCAGACCCTTTATTTCCAGCTGTAAAGTTTGTTGGTAATACTTCTACTAATTCTCCATCTAAATAAACAGCTATTTTACTATCTATAACTCCCCAAGTATTATTAAGTGTTATTTCATAGTTTCCATTTGTTGTTACTGTGTGTGCCCATAAGTTTGAGTATGGTAAATTTGTTGGAAAATCTCCTTCTACTGGAGGTGGAATTACTATATCCTCTTCTACTATAACAGTATTTGATGTAATTTGTTTAAACTTATCAGCCCAATAGTATTTTGCTATAAACTGATATGTTCCCGGTGTAGTTGATGCAAAATTTGCAACTTGAATTCCTGAGTTTGTTGTTATTTTTTCTACTCTTGTATTATTTTTATATAACTCATACTCCACTGAAGTTATTAAATGAGCATTTTCACCTAATGTTAACTCTCCAGTTAAATTTTTGTTTATGTTTTTTAAAATAGCGTTAATTACTGTAGGCTCTAACTCAGGAATAGGTGGTAATACCTCTCCATGGTTACACTCTCCTAATAATTTTAAAATATTTTGTACTAATAACTTAAATGAAAGATACTCTTCTAATTTTGTTACTCTACTAAGGTTTAATACAAAATTATTCATTTTTTCAATCATTGGATCTAACTCTTCACAAGCTACTCCATCATGTATTGTTGAATATTTGCTATTTATAAAATTAACTTTTTCTATTGTATTATTATATATTTTTTGAAATTCTTGTTCTCTGTCTATAACAGGAAATAAATCATTATTCGTTTTTTTCATTTGCAGTTTTATCCTCCGTTTAGTAAATTTTTATTTAAACATTCTATATGATTTTTCAAGATTTGCTTGATAAGTTGATGTTTCTTTATTAAAGTTTGTGTGTTTTTCTAAAAATGTTGACAATCTTCCAATCTCTCTTGATAGTTTTATCAAATCTCCTTCAAGCTCTTGGAATTTTCTTACTAGAATCTCTGTTTTTGAGAACTCTTTATTTTTTTCTTCTAATTTAGAAAGTGTAATCTCTACCGATATTAATTTTGAAGATAATTCTGAAAAGCTCTCTCTAAAAGCATTATTAAAGTTTTCATTTCTTTTCAGAGCTTCAACATATTCTGTTTTAATTTGTAAATATTTCTCTTGGTAATATTCACATTTTTCTTCATATTCTTTATTTATGGCAGTTAGATTAGCAACTTCTTTTTTTAGCTCTTTATTTTTCTTATTAAAGAACATACTATCTCCTTTCACTATAAAAATATCTTAAAATATTTTCACTTATCATTTTTATTTATTTCTTTTTAAAAATTAAACTATATTGCACCAATTTAAACATTTATGAAAATATAATACAT
>NZ_KI518158.1 GCF_000479045.1 Cetobacterium somerae ATCC BAA-474 | reverse complement strand
TCCGCGTAATCTAGCGACCACGCATCATAGTCTCCCAACTATCCTATACATACGATGCCAAAACCCAATACCAAGCTACAGTAAAGCTCCATGGGGTCTTTCCGTCCTACTGCAGGTAACCGGTATCTTCACCGGTAATACAATTTCACCAGGCCTCCCGTCAAGACAGCTCTCAGATCGTTACACCATTCGTGCAGGTCGGAACTTACCCGACAAGGAATTTCGCTACCTTAGGACCGTTATAGTTACGGCCGCCGTTCACCGGGGCTTCAATTCGGAGCTCTCACTCCTCCTCTTAACCTTCCGGCACTGGGCAGGTGTCAGCCCATATACGTCGCCTTACAGCTTAGCATAGACCTGTGTTTTTGTTAAACAGTCGCCTGAGACTCTTCACTGCGGCCTCTCATAGCTTTGCGTCGCGTGTACGCTCACCATAAAAGGCACCCCTTCTCCCGAAGTTACGGGGCTATTTTGCAGAGTTCCTTAACGAGAGTTAGCCTGTCCGCCTTAGATTTCTCATCCTGACCACCTGTGTCGGTTTGGGGTACGGGCACTAATATCTTTATAACGCTTAGAAGCTTTTCTCGGCAGTGTGGTATTTGCACCTTCCATCTTACGACTCCTCATCACACCTCACGTTTAGTCTAGCGGATTTTCCTACTAGACCACGCTACATGCTTGAACTGGCACTTCCGTTCGCCAGCGTGCATAACCTCCTGCGTCCCTCCATCACTTGATATCAGTGGCACAGAAATATTAATCTGTTTTCCATTCGCCTACGCAATCTAGCCTCGGCTTAGGACCCGGCTTACCCAGGGGAGACAAACTTTACCCTGGAACCCTTGGTCTTCCGGCGTGGGGGATTCTCGCCCCCATTCTCGCTACTTATTCCTGCATTCTCACTTCTGATACCTCCAGAGTCTCTTGTCGATTCTCCTTCAACGGCCTACAGAACGCTCTCCTACCAGTCGCTTACGCAACTCCACAGCTTCGGTTTATAACTTAGCCCCGTTACATTGTCGGCGCAGAGACTCTCGACCAGTGAGCTATTACGCACTCTTTAAAGGTATGGCTGCTTCTAAGCCAACCTCCTGGTTGTTTGTGAATCTCCACCTCCTTTCCCACTTAGTTATAATTAGGGACCTTAGCTGGTGGTCTGGGTTGTTTCCCTTTTGACCATGGAAGTTAATTCCCATAGTCTCACTCCTGAGCTCTAGAATTATGGTATTCGGAGTTTGATTGACTTCGGTAAGCAGTATGCCCCCTAGGTCATTCAGTGCTCTACCCCCATAATTGAACACTCAAGGCTGCACCTAAATGCATTTCGGAGAGAACGAGCTATCTCCTGGTTCGATTGGCTTTTCACCCCTAAACCTACCTCATCTCCCAACTTTTCAACGGCGGTGAGTTCGGGCCTCCACTGTGTCTTACCACAGCTTCACCCTGGACAGGCTTAGATCACCAGGTTTCGCGTCTACGCCCAGCGACTATGTCGCCCTATTCAGACTCGGTTTCCCTTCGGCTCCGTTAAACTTAACCTTGCCACTGAACGTAACTCGCAGGATCATTCTCCAAAAGGCACGCCATCACCCCAAAGGGCTCTGACCGCTTGTAAGCACACGATTTCAGGTTCTATTTCACTCCCCTCCCGGGGTTCTTTTCACCTTTCCCTCACGGTACTATGCGCTATCGGTAAGTAAGAGTATTTAGCCTTACGAGATATGGTCCTCGCAGATTCACACAGAATTCCTCGTGTTCCGTGCTACTTGGGAGAGATCATACATTTGATACGGTTTACCTGTACGAGGCTTTCACTCTCTACGGCAGGCCTTTCCAGACCTTTCCAGTTCGGCGTATCATAATGTCGAATACCTTGCAGTTCTTCAGACGATCTTCCCGCTACCCCGTAGATGCAACGGCTGCATCCTTGGCACATCTACGGTTTGGGCTCACCCC
>NZ_KI518157.1 GCF_000479045.1 Cetobacterium somerae ATCC BAA-474 | reverse complement strand
TATTTTTTTTAATAAATAAAGTTTGACTTTAAGAAAAAAATGTTGTATATTTTATTAGAATTTAAATTGGAGGTTTATATATGAATAAAAAAAATATATCATCATTAACTACACCAAGTTTTTTAGTTAATTTAGATGCATTAGAAAATAATATAAAAAAATATCAAAATTTAGCTGATGAAAATCTTGTTGAATTATTCCCTATGCTAAAAACTCATAAAAGTAGCGAAATCACTAAAATGCAGATTGAAGCTGGAGCTAAAGGTGTTTTGGTTGGAACTTTAGATGAGGCTGAATCTGTTGTTAAAAAAAGTGGAGTAACTAAAGTTATGCTTGCCTACCCTGTTATTGGAGATAGTAACTTAGATAGAATAATTGCTCTTAGTGCACAATGTGACTTATTTGTTGCTTTTGACAATGAAATTCCTGCAATTGAACTTTCAAAAAAATTAGGTACAAATACAATTAATTATCAAATTATAATAAATAGTGGTTTAAATAGATTCGGAGTGTCACCTGAAGAAAGTGTTAATTTATATAACTCATTACAAAAATACCCTAATCTTGTTTTCAAAGGTATTTCTACTCACACTGGTCAAGTTTATGGTTTTTCAAAAGATCATGTTAATGAAATCACAGAAAAAGAGATTAATATAATGACTTTAGCTAAAAATCTTTTAATTGAAAATGGTGCTACTGTTGAATTTGTAGCTACTGGAACTACTCCAACTTTTGAAAATGCAATAAAATCTAAAGAAATAACAGTTTCTAGACCTGGAAACTATGTATTCTTTGATGCTATTCAAGTAGCTTTAGGTGCTGCAGAAGAAAAAGATTGCGCTTTAACTGTTTTAGCAACTGTAGTTTCTCATCCATCTGAAGATTTATTTATTCTTGATTGCGGTAGTAAGTGTTTAGGACTTGATCAAGGAGCACACGGAAACTCTTTAACAAAAGGATTTGGAATTGTTAAAAATCATCCTGAACTTACTGTTATTGGATTATCTGAAGAAGTAGCAAAAGTAAAAAAAGAGGGCCCTACAGCCCTAAAAATTGGTGATAAAATTGAAATTATCCCTAATCACTCATGTTCAGCAGCTAATATGACAAACTACTTAATAGGTCATAGAGCTGGAACTATTGAAAAAATTATTGAGGTTGATATAAGAGGAAATTCTAGAAAAATTTCTCTTGATTAATTATTTTCTCTTTTATAAATAGCCTTTACAAACCCTAAAAATAGCGGGTGTGGTTTTCCTGGTCTACTTTTAAATTCTGGATGAAACTGACCCGCTATAAAAAATGGGTGTGACTCTTTAGGTAATTCTACAATTTCTGCTAAAGTTCCATCTGGAGATTTTCCAGATATCTTTAGACCATTTTTTTGAATTATCTCTTTATAAATATTATTAAATTCATATCTATGTCTATGTCTTTCATATATAAGCTCTTCTTGATATAACTCATAAGCTAAACTATCTTTTTCTAATTTACATGGATAAAGTCCTAATCTCATTGTTCCACCTAAATTTTCAATATTTTTTTGATCTAATAAAATATCTATAACTGGAAATTTTGTATTTTTATCAAATTCTGTAGAATTCGCTGCTTCCATAGCTAAAACATTTCTAGAAAATTCAATTACTGCACTTTGCATCCCTAAACAAATACCTAAAAACGGAATTCTATTTTCTCTTGCAAATTTTATTGCATCAATTTTGCCTTGAACTCCTCTATCTCCAAATCCACCAGGAATTAATATTCCATTAAATTGTTCTAAAGTCTTTGTATCTAACTCTTCTGCTTGAATATAATGAATTTCAGCTTTTAATCCAAGTTCGTATGCTGCATGCTCTATAGACTCATTTATACTTATATACGCATCCTTTAATTCAATATATTTTCCTACAACGGCCAACTTAATCTTATCAGTTGGATGTTTAATTTTTCTTACAATTTCTTTCCAAATCTTTAAAGTTGGTTTTTTATTTTCAATTCCTAATTTTTTACATGCAACGTTAGCTAATCCATTCTCTTCCATTATAAGTGGAACTTCATAAATTGTCTTAGCATCTGGAGCTTCTATCACTGCATCCTCATCAATATCACAAAACATTGATAGTTTTCTTTTTATATCCATACTTACAGGATGCTCTGTTCTACAAACTAAAATATCTGGTCTTATCCCTAAACTCATCAGTTCTTTTACTGAATGCTGGGATGGCTTTGTTTTTAATTCTCCTGCAGCTTTTAAATATGGTAAAAGTGTCACATGGATGTATAAAACATTATTTCTTCCTACATCGTACTTAAATTGTCTTATAGCTTCTAAAAAAGGTGTAGATTCAATATCTCCAACTGTACCACCTATCTCTGTTATAACTACATCTGAATTATTTTCTTTTCCAACTAACTCTATTTTAGATTTTATCTCGTTTGTTATATGTGGAATTACTTGGACAGTCTTTCCCAAGTATTGACCTTTTCTTTCTTTATTGATTACAGATTCGTATACTTTACCAGTTGTAATATTATTATACTTTGTTAAATTTTCATCTAAAAATCTTTCATAATGACCTAAGTCCAAATCTGTTTCAGCACCATCGTTAGTTACAAATACTTCTCCATGCTCATAAGGATTCATTGTTCCTGGATCTATATTTATATATGGATCAAATTTTTGAATAGTTACACTATATCCTCTTTCTTTTAATAATCTTCCTAGCGATGCTGCTGTAATTCCTTTTCCTAAAGATGATACAACTCCTCCTGTTACAAATACATACTTAGTTTCTTTCATAAATATCCTCCATTTATTTTATAAAAATCGAAAAAAAAAAGGCGAAAAAAAAAAATTTCGCCTTAACTTAATCCAATTTTTTATAAAAAATTTATTTCCCTTGGATATTTTTTATTTTGATATTATTTTGATATTATTTTGAT
>NZ_KI518156.1 GCF_000479045.1 Cetobacterium somerae ATCC BAA-474 | reverse complement strand
TTTTTTTTTATATTAATGTGGTTAATTTTTTATCTTGTTTCATATTAGCACATCAAAAAGACCATTGCAATATTTTTTTTTAGCTTTAATTTCAAATATATAAATTTCTATGTAATTCTACATAGAAATCTAATAAAAAAATTTTAATAAAAAAAGCAATCCTTATTATTAAAGGATTGCTTTTTTTATTAGGATTCCTCCCAATATCAATATTTTTCAGGAATTCCTTCCTATCTCTTCAACATCGAGTCATCACAACTCATCATAAACATTTAAGGTTTCAACCTTATCTTAATTCAATTATAACACTTTTTCTTATTTTTTCAAGTTATTTATTAAATCAAGAATTCCATTATCTATATCTTTTTGATTTAATTCTTCTTCATAGTTCACAGATAAATCAATTAATTCTTTTATTTCTTTTTCGTAAATTTTTTGTTTTTCCTCTAATTTTTTCCAAGAATAGCATAAATTTACTAATTTTTCTAATTTTAATTTATTTAAGATTTTAATAAAAAAATCTATTTTATTATCTAGCTCCATACTCCTTATTGAATTTAATAAAACTGATTCTATCGCTTTATAAAAAAAAGCATCATCTATTTTAACTTGAATATAGTTTCCTTTATCAATAAATTGGCTAAACCTATTATAATTAACAGTTCTCATTTGGTCTAAAACTAAATAACTATTTCTCTTATTTAAATCTCCTGGTAAATTATGTATTTTTCCTAAATTTAATTTATTATCTCCTTTAGAACTTGATGTTAAAGGTATAACTATAGCTGTTTGATTATCTTTATTTTTTTGTAAAACAATAGCCATATGCTTCCCATTAAATTCATTTTGTTGAACTGGATCAAAGTCTACATAATATATATGCTGCTCTATAACTCCTTTACTATATAATCCCATTTCCCCTCCTGTATCCTGTAAAAAGAGCTTTAAAATAAAAGCTCTTTTTAATATATCTTATTATTATAAACATTTTAAATTTTTATATCAATTTTTAATTTTACAAATTTTTAAGAAAAAATTTAAAATATTATCTAATTTAAAAAAAATTTTAGAATAAATTATATTATCCAATTTTTCAAAATAATTTCTCAATTTATTCAATTTATTTTTTCTAATCAAGAAATGAATTAAAATAGCAAATGAAAAAATCATAAGAAACTCTTTAAAAAATATTAAAATTTGTGATGGATCTTTAACAAAAATAAATACCACAAATATTAATCCAACTATAAAACTTTTATCAATTTTTTTCATTTTCTCCCCCTATTAAAATTAGCCATTTGACTTATTTTTGTTTTTGCATTATTAAAACCTTTCTTACTGGCTTCTATTCCTTTAACTCCATTTTTTCCTAAGCTTTTTGAAATATTTCCTAATGCTCTTGATTGTGATTGAATTGCATTTTTTAAACCTTTAGAATCTTGAGAAAAACTATTCCAATTTAAAGAGGGAGTTCCTCCAACTAAACTCCCTGCAAGTTCAGGAGTTCTCCACATGGGGTCCCATCAGGAAAACGCGGAATAACAA
>NZ_KI518155.1 GCF_000479045.1 Cetobacterium somerae ATCC BAA-474 | reverse complement strand
GAAGTTGCCAATCTTTTTTATTTTTTGTAAAAAATAAGAAAGAGAGTTTCTAAGACTCTCTTTCGTTAACTTCTTCAAGACGAAGTTTTAATTTTTTTAATAAAGTATTAAAAAATTTAGATTCCTCATCTGTGAAAAGGTCTTTAAATTTTTCTTGTAAATCAGGAATAAATTCATCGATAAATTTAATTGCTTTTTTACCATCTTCAATCAGATATAACCCTTTTTTTCTTTTATCAAGTAATTTTTTTTCTATTAATCCTTTATCTTCTAAATTGGTAATATATTTTGTAACTAATGATTTTTCAATTTTTCTTAGTTTAGCTATTTCATATTGTGTTATTCCAGGATTATTATGAATCAATCTTAAGTACATACTTTCTGTTTTAGTTATTTCTAATTCAGAAAGAAAATTATCGAAAAGAAAATTTATTTCTTTATTAATTGCAGATATAAGAAGAATAGAACCTTCATTATTTTTCATAGAATCACCTCAATTTTTTATATGAATATACTCTATGATACCCTTTAAAATTATAAAAGTAAATAAAAAGGGTGAAATATTCATATATGAACACACTATCTATTTATTTAATCTAAAATAGATTAAAATAAATACATATAAGAAATAAGAACAGAGATATTTTAAATTGTGTTTGTTAATTGAAAAATATCTTCTAATAGGAGGAAAAAATGAAAAAATTTAATTTAATGATGTTAGTAGGAACTTTATTGGTAGGAAGTATAGCTTATGCTGAAAGTGAAAAAACTTTTGATTATGAAAAGAATTTACAAGAAAGACAAGAAATAGATCAAAGAAATATAGAAGCTTATTCAAAAAAAAATGGAGTTTCCATTCAAGAAGCTACACAGAAATATTATGAAAAATTACAAAATGAATTTAAAAATAATGATGAATTAAGAAATGAAATGATGAAGGATAATTCAAAAGATTAAATTAGTTTATTGCATGATTTGAAAATCAAAGTTTTTAGAAAAAAATGTATTTTTTTCAACCAAATTATCTTGACTTTTTCCATTTAATTGGGTATAGTAAGTATAGAAACATAAAAAAATCAGGAGGTATTTAGAATGCACGTAATAGATAAAGATACTTGTATTGGATGTGGAGCTTGCGAAGGAACTTGCCCAGTATCAGCAATATCAGCTGACGCTAATGGAAAATATGAAATTGGAGAGGCTTGTGTAGACTGTGGAGCTTGCGCAGGAGTTTGTCCAGTATCAGCAATAACAGCATAGTTATTAATTAAAAGTTTAAAGCTTAGGTATAAAACCTAAGCTTTATTTTTTTTTGTTTTTTTTGTATACTAAAATAAAAAGGACGGTTATTATGAATTTAAATTTAAGCCAAAAAGAAGCTGTAGAAAATATTGATGGACCTTTACTTATAATAGCTGGTCCAGGTTCTGGAAAAACAAGAACTTTAGTTGAAAGAATGATTTATATGATAAAGGATAAAAATATAAAACCAGAAGAAATTTTAGTTTCTACTTTTACAGAAAGAGCAGCAAGGGAGTTAACAACTAGAATAGGAAATAGATTAAAAAATGAAAAAATATATTTAGAGGGATTGTATATAGGAACACTTCATTCAATTTGTTTGAAAATAATAGATGAGAATATTGAGTATTCAAATTTAAAAAGAGGATATAGAGTTTTAGATAATGTAGATCAAAAATTTTTTGTTTTTTCAAAATTAAAATTTTTTAAAGAAATTAATGGATTTAATAATTTTTTTCAAAATAAAAATTATTTAACTAACTGGAAAATTGGAGAAAACTTAATAAAGTGGTTTAATAAATTTAGTGAAGAGGGGCTTGAGTTAGATGATAACAGTTTTTTAACACAAAGTTACCTAATGTACAAAAAATTAATTTTTGAAGAGAATGTTATAGATTTCTCTATGATTCAATGTGAAGCTTATAGAATTTTAAAAGAAAATTTAGAAATTCTAAAAAAACTTCAAAGTAAAATAAAATATACAATGATTGATGAATATCAAGATACAAATACAATACAAGAAAAATTAATTTTTTTAATAGGTGGAAAAGAACAAAATATTTGTGTAGTTGGAGATGATGATCAAGGAATATATAGGTTTAGAGGGGCTACAATTAGGAATATTCTTCAATTTGAAGGAAGAGTAGGGAAAATATGTAAAGTTGTTAAACTAGAAGTAAATTATAGATCAGAAAAAGATATAGTTAATTTTTGTAAAGAGTGGATAGATAGTTTATATTGGGATGAATTTAGACATTCAAAAGAACTAATAGTACCTAAAGAAAAAAATATAGATAGAACTCGAGTCGTAAAATTATCTGTGGAAAGTTCTGAAAATAAATGGCAAGAAAGAATTGCTAATTTTTTAATTTTTATGAAGAATTCAAAAAAAATAAATGATTATAATCAAGTAGCTTTTTTATTCAGATCAGTGAAGAATAAAAAAATAGTTTCTTTAGCTCATTATTTAGAATATAGAGGAATTGGTGTCTATTCTCCAAGATCAAATCTATTTTTTAATAGAGAAGAAATTATATTAATTATAGGTATTTTTCTTTATGTTTTGTTAAGAGAAAATAGTAAAATTTATAACAATGAATATAAATTAGAAA
>NZ_KI518154.1:12079-12970 GCF_000479045.1 Cetobacterium somerae ATCC BAA-474 | reverse complement strand
AAGTCATCTGCGTATCTAACAATTCTAACTTCTGTTAAGTTTGTATCTCTAAGAGCTCTTTCTTTATTTCCAAGAGTGGAATATTCTCTTTTGGTTTTTAATCCTAACCATTGTTTATATATCCACCAGTCAAGTTCATTTAAGACTATGTTGGCTAATAATGGCGAAAGTATTCCTCCTTGGGGAGTTCCCTTCTCAGATTGAATAATATCTTTGTTTTGTAATACAGTTTCTACTTTCAACATACGTTTTATTATTGACAAGGTTTTCTTGTCGATAGATTTAAATCGCTGAAGTTGTTTTATCAACTTTTTATGATTTATATTATCAAAGAAACCTTTTATATCAATATCTACAACAAAATGTAATTTCGCTATATTTATCATGTGATAACAAGTTGCTATAGCATGTTCTGTACTACGTTGTGGTCTGAATCCAAAGGAATTTTTATGGAAACTCTTTTCAACTATTGGTTCTAAAATTTGTTTAAAACATAGCTGTACTAGTCTATCATAGATATTAGGTATTCCTAGCGGTCTAAACTCTCCATCTCCTTTTGGAATATCTACTCTTTTAACCATTCTAGGTGTGTATCTGCCCTTTAAATCGTATTTAATTCGTTTTACTATTTCATCTTCAATTTTTAATATATCGCTTATGGTTTCGCCATTCACTCCTGGAGTTTTACTTCCCTTATTGCTTTTCAGCGCATGAATTGCTCGATAAATATTCGATTCTTCAATTATGCAGTCTATTAAACTCATAGATTGTACGCCTCCCTCTTCCTAAGAATTAGGAAACTTTATTTTCTTGGTTTACGACCATTCATCTATTAATTCTAAATTAAAACAATTTTAAAATTATTGACTTGGGGCTATCCCTCCACCACTT
>NZ_KI518154.1:11777-11979 GCF_000479045.1 Cetobacterium somerae ATCC BAA-474 | reverse complement strand
ATACTGCCTTTAACAGTATAGCGAGTTTCATAACGCAAATTTTTACTAATCGCCACTTACGCCACGTTTCTGCGGTTACAACATTTCTGCTGTATCCTAATTTAGAGCCGTACATTCAAAACTTTGTCAGCACACCAGTGCATTCTTACCTTATAAATTTGACTCCCGACCTATCATTATCTCGACCACCTCTGGTTCGCAT
>NZ_KI518154.1:11470-11677 GCF_000479045.1 Cetobacterium somerae ATCC BAA-474 | reverse complement strand
TGTGTCTTGCTTTCCACGTTCCATATTTTCTATCATTAAATCTACTTAGGTAGTTTCTATAGCCCTGTAAGCTGGATACTGCCTTTAACAGTATAGCGAGTTTCATATCAACAAGTTTTACTAATCGCCACTTACCCCACATTTTTGCGGTTACAACATTTCTATTGTATTTACTTTTAGAGCCGTACATTCAAAACTTTGTCAGCA
>NZ_KI518154.1:11146-11370 GCF_000479045.1 Cetobacterium somerae ATCC BAA-474 | reverse complement strand
TATCTCGACCACCTCTGGTTCGCATTTCCTCATCGTTACATGTTAGGGATAACTCTCAGCCAACTTTACCGAGCTTTATACCATTAAGTTTAGTTAGAACCTAATCGCATATCGGAGTATCAGAGGAAGCATTTCGGGGCGTTACTCCTTCATTCTACTTCTCGAAAATACAGTTCTTTGTTATTTCGCTCAATACTAAGCTACTTTTAACATGTCGTAACTTT
>NZ_KI518154.1:10746-11046 GCF_000479045.1 Cetobacterium somerae ATCC BAA-474 | reverse complement strand
TTAGAGCCGTACATTCAAAACTTTGTCAGCACCTTCGTGCATTCTTACCATATAGATTTGACTCCCGATCTATCATTATCTCGACCACCTCTGGTTCGCATTTCCTCAGCCTAACCTGTTAGGGATAACTCTCAATCGACTTCACCGAGCTTTACACCATTAGATTTAGTTAGAATCTAATCGCATATCGGAGTATCAGAGGAAGCATTTCGGGGCGTTACTCCTTCATTCTACTTCTCGAAAATATAGTTCTCTGTTAATTCGCTTTATACTAAGCTACTTTTAACATGTCGTAACTTT
>NZ_KI518154.1:8972-10646 GCF_000479045.1 Cetobacterium somerae ATCC BAA-474 | reverse complement strand
TCGTAACTTTTCATTACGAAACGTGTCGCACTGTTTAAATAATCATTTTCTATGTAATCATTTTTAAATTGCTCAGTAATTTCTTTTTTATCATTTCTAACTTTTATAGAAACTACATCTCCTCTTTTGTAAATGTTAGAAAGTGCAAGTTCTACTCTTGAAACACAATAATTTTTTAAAGTTTGTTTTTTATGGTATTCCTCTGAATATTTACAGATGTATTTATCGACTATATTCACAGCGTTTTTTAATATCTCATCTTTGGAACATTCTTTTAATACGATAAATTTTAAAGTTATTTCCTTATAACTTGAATTCATTTGACACTTCCGTATCTATCTCTATTAAAATCAAGTTTACAATATGTTTATACTACATTTTTTATTTTTCAAAATTTTAAGTATTACGATGGTTGGAGTTTAAAAAAAGTTCGTCCGGTGGATTTTTAAATGACGGAGATTATAGTTGAAAGATTGAGAAATTTATTTCGCCTAAATTTTTAAAATTTATGATAGACGATATGTCTTTTATAGTTACGAGCTTATGTGGCCGTGGGCATGAGGTCATAAGACCGAGTAGAGAAGAGACCCATTCCCCAGAGCCGCCGTAAACAACGGACTAGCTAAAGCGAGGCGAGCTATTTTTATATTCTTATTTAGATTTACATAACTAATTATAAATGATATTATTTAATTAGAAAGAATAAATATTTGGAGGAGAATATGGAAAATTTATTAGATGAAGAAGTAAAAATTGAAGAAACTTCAGAACCAGAAAACGTAAATGAAGAAAATATAGATAACGAAAATAAAAAAGAAGAAGTTACAAAAAGTGAGATTTTAGATACTCTTTTTAAAAAAAATAATATAAGTTACAGAGATAAAAACTATAGTATTGATTGGCTTGTTGATAGACTAGGCAGTGGGAAGTTTAGTATGCCAAAGTATCAAAGAAAATATGTTTGGAATGAAACGCAAGTAATAGCTTTAGTTGTTTCAATTTTAAAAAAATTACCAATTCCAAAATTATATGGATATTATACAGAGGCTCAAGGTGAGAATCAAACAACTTTAGTTATTGATGGGCAACAGAGATTAACAAGTTTGTTTATGTTTTATTGGGGGATTTTTCCAAAAAATAAAAGTAAAAGAATAGCTTATGGACCGGAATTACAAACCATAGCAGAATTATGTAAAAAGTATTATGAAAATAATGATCAAGATGCTAAAAAAATATTAGAAAAAAAATATAAATTAGATGTTGATTATAAGTTTATATATAAGACAAATGAACTATCAGACAATCAGTTAGAATTAAATTTAAGTTATAGACATAAAGATACAAAATTAAGTCATCAAGAAAAGTTTAGATTTATGGATAGAGAGTTGGAGTTTTTGATAGTTGAAGGAAACGATTATTCAGATGCAGTTGAATTATTTAGATTATATAATGGAGGAGGAACTCCTTTAGAACCTCAAGAGATAAGAAATGGTATTTATCAAAATATTTTATTATATAAAAATATAAATGAATATAGTGACAGTATTTTATTAGAAGACGATAAAGAAGGTTTAAAAATCAGTAATCTTAAAAATAAAAATTGGATTAAATTTAGTGGAGTTGTTGAATCAAAAAAAGAGATTCAAAGATTATTTCAATTTTTATCATATTATT
>NZ_KI518154.1:0-8872 GCF_000479045.1 Cetobacterium somerae ATCC BAA-474 | reverse complement strand
TCGTAACTTTTCATTACGAAACGTGTCGCACTTGCATTAAGGTCTCTATCCATAGCATGACCACATTCACAGTTATATACTCTATCGCCTAAAGAAAGTGAATCTTTTATATTGCCACAACAAGAACAAGTTTTTGAGCTAGGAAACCATTTATCTATTTTTATTACTTGTTTTCCTAAAAACATAGCCTTATATTGAAGCATAGTTGTGAATATTCCCCACCCGTTATCAGCGACAGATTTACCAAAGTTTAATGCTCCGCTCATACCTTTCATATTTAGGTCTTCAATGATAATCGCATTATACTTTGTAACTAATTCTTTTGATAATTTATGTAAAAAATCTTTTCTACTATTTTTGATAGATTGATGGATTTTAGCGACTTTTAATTTAGCCTTATTCCAATTGCTTGAGAATTTAACTTTACGAGATAATTCTCTTTGAGCTTTAGCTAATTTAGTTTCTAATTTTCTGAAAAATCTAGGATAGTCAGCTCTTTGATTATCAGAGCTGACAAAAAGTTCTTTCATAGAAAAATCAAGCCCAACGATATTATTATCGCTTGGAACTTCTTTTATATCCATTGTGAATTCAGTAAGAATAGAAACGTAAAAAGCCCCATTAGGTTCTTGGCTAATAGTGGCAGATTTAATTTTATAATTTTGAGGTATCGCTCTATGAAGTTTAATTTTAACTAATCCTAACTTAGGAAGTTTTATAGAATTATCCTCTATTCTAATAGAGTTGTTAACACTATTTGTAGAGTAAGATTTTCTAGCAGATTTTTTAGATTTGAATTTAGGAAAACCTTTTTTAGTTCTAAAAAAATTAGCGAAAGCAGTTTTAACATTCATTTGAGCATTAGCTAAGGCTAGACTATCAACTTCTTTCAAAAATGGAAATTCAGATTTAAGAGAAGCTGGAGTAATGATTTTGTTTTTACCCTCTAATTTGTATATTTCATCAGCTTTAGCTAAAATTTTGTTATATACAAATCTAGTACAACCAAAAGTTTGTAAAATCAAGTTCGCTTGAACTTCATTTGGATGTATTCTAAATCTAAAAGCTAAATTATATTTCTTCATAGTTTTACACCTCCTCATATTGATTATCTCAATATTATAAAGGCTTTTACAATAAAAATCAATAAAAAAAGAAAGGCAATTCATCTCACCACCTAAAGAGATGGGAGAATTCTTGCCCAAACACTGTTAAATTAGAAATTGAATTGAATCTCCATTCTGGATATCCGGCAGAAAACTTAAAATTTGCACCAAATTCTTCAACAATATTTATAATCTTATCTTGTAACTCTTTTAAAATATTTACTTCAGAACTTCTTAAAGAAACTATTATTTCAATTGAATCGACAGATGTTTTTACAATAGCTAAATTATCAGATGATTCAACTATATCAGGATATTCTTTAATCCAAGTATTAACTCCTGTAGGCATATTTTTAATTAAACCTAAATAATTTTTAAAAGATTCTTTATCAATAACTTTAGTAATAGTATCTAATACTATCATTTCCACCTGGATATTTAATTCAAAAGATCTATATTTTTCTAAAATTTTATTTATAGAATTTTTTATCGTCATAGAAATATCCTTTTTAGAAGAAATTGTAGCAGAAGCATTTCTAGGAATAGCGTTATCTTTGCTTCCACCTGAGATTTCAACTAGAAAGATTTCTTCTTCAAAGTTAATATTACTTAAAATTTCAGATATTATTTTATTTGCATTACCTTTTTTCTTGTGGATTTCAACTCCAGAATGACCTCCAGATAAATTTTTGACTTCAATACTCCAAGAAAAAGAAAGATCTTCGTATACTTTAGTAATTGGTAAAGTAATATCTAATTCAATTCCACCAGCTGACCCCACTGTTATAATACTTTCATCTTCTGAATCTAAATTTATAAGCATACTTCCTTTTAAAATTTCAGAATCTATGGTTAAAGCTCCACCTAAATCAACTTCTTCAGATGTTGTTCCAAGAAATTCTAACGGACCGTGTTCAAAAGAATCATCTTCTAGAATAGCCATAGCTATTGCAATAGCTATTCCATTATCAGCGCCTAAAGTTGTTTTATTTGCTTTTAATTTATTTCCATCAATAATTAAATCAATAGAATCTTTTGAAAAGTCATGAAGACTATCATCTTCTTTCTCCCAAATCATATCTAAGTGTCCTTGTATAATAATACCTGGTGAGCTTTCATAACCTAAAGAAGCTTTTTTTCTTAAAAAAACATTATAAGAAGCATCTTGGTAAGTTTCAAGCCCTAATTTTCTTCCAAAATCAATAATATAGTCACTAATGGCTTTTTCTTGATAAGATTCTCTAGGAATTTTAGATATCTCTTCAAAATAGTAGAAAACTCTTTCTGGTTGTAATTTTTTTAATTTTCTCACTTTATACCTCCATCTATATCAAAGCGTTTAAAACTAACATAGCAACTGAAAAAACTGCCATTATTCCCATTAAAAGAAGTATATACTTTAACCATTTATCAAAAGTTGTTTCTGCCATCTCTAGAGTTACTAAAATAAGACCAGTTGGTGTTATAAATGACATAAGTCTTTGTCCCCAGTTATATGCATTTATAACAACCTCTCTAGATACCCCAACAGTATCAGCTAAAGGTGCCATAATAGGCATAGAGAGAACAGCTAATCCTGAAGATGATGGAATAAAGAATCCTAATACTGAAAACACAACCATCTGTACAACTGCAAAAACTCCTCCATTCATTTGTGTTACAATCTCTGCTGAGTAATTTAATAATGTGTCAGAAATAAAACCATTATCCATAACAATATTTATAGATCTAGCAAGTCCTATTGTTAAAACAACTCTAAACTAAATCAGCTGCTCCAGCAATGAATGTATTAACACAATCCTTTTCAGATAACCCTGAAAAAATCATTATAAGTATAGCATCAGCTAAAAATAGAGTGGACATCTCTTCAAACCACCATCCATCTCTTGCAACTCCCCAAATCATAATAGGGAATGCCAATGCAAAAATAAGAAGAACAATTTTTCTTCTTATAGTAAATTCAACTTTAGATTCAATATCATAGCTTTTTAAAAATCTTTCGTGAATGGCATTTTCATCCTCATAAACAAGTGAAGCTTTAGGATTTAATCTAACCTTTTTAGCATAGTAATACATATAAACAAGAGTTATCAAAGAACCTAATGAAAGAACAATAATTCTATACATTAGACCATTTGTAAAGTTAATTCCAGCTACATTAGAGGCTATTACTACAGAAAAAGGATTTACTGTTGAAAACATTGTTCCAATAGAAGATCCCATATAAATTGCTGCAATACAAGTAATTGCATCAAAACCACTTACAAGAAAAATAGGCATAAGAATTGGATAAAAAGCTATTGTTTCTTCTGCAAGACCAAAAGTTGTTCCTCCTAAAGTTGTTAATAAAAAGACTAAAGTAACAAGTAAAAATTCTTTACCTTTTGTTCGCTTTGAAAGTGCAGCTATACCAGCATCAAAAGCACCAATTTTATTAATAATTCCTATTATTCCACCTAAAATTAATACAAATACCATTATATCAACAGTATCGAATACTCCTTCGATAGGAACTTTTAATATTTCTAAAATTCCTTGAGGATGCTGTTCTATTCGAGTATAAGTATCGGGAACAGCTATTGGTTTTTGAATAACTCCATCTATAAATTTATCTAAACTTAACTGTATTTTAAGTTTATTTAAAGCATCTTGTGTTGCAGAAAGTGTTTCTATTGTATCATTAGGTCTAGCAATAATAAATTCATTTGATTGAGAATCATAAGTTAATCTTGAAAATTTTCCTGAAGGAACTATATAAGTAAGACCTGCAGCTAAAATAAGGATAATGAAAAGTACTGTAAATGCCGTTGGAAAATTTTTTTTTCTTATTTGTCATTTTGTATTTGTCCAGTAGATTTAAATTAAACCTACTGGACCTCCTCCTTTTTCATATATAATTCAGCTTTTTCTTTTCAATATTTTTAATTTTTTCTTTTTTTTGAAGGCTAAATAGTGTATCCTTTTCCTAATACTTCATGAATATCTGAAACTACAACAAAAGCTTCTTTATCAACTTCTACTATAAGTTCTTTTAATAGAAACACCTCTCTATTTTTAAGAACAGTCGTTATGACATCTCTTTTACTTCCAGAATATAATGCTTGTGCTTGATTATAGTTTCCTGTTTTTCCTAAATCACTAACTATTATTTTTTTTATTTCTTCAACTTTAGAAGTTATAATATATGCCATTTTAGCATCATTTGAGCCATTGATTAATTTATTAATTATAACTCCTGTCATGTAAAGATTAATAAGCGCATATAAAGCTTTTTCAGCTCCAAAAATATATGCAGCAAACAAAACTATTGTTGAATCAATCATTATTAAAGCTTGTCCAATTGGAATTTTAAAAAATTTATTAAAAATACCTGATAAAATATCACTTCCACCTGTTGTTCCACCATTTTTTATAACAATTCCTAATCCAATTCCCATTAATAATCCACCATATAAAGTACCTAAAAAAATATTACTTGGATTTGTATAATCAATTATTTTATCAATTTCAGGTATAAACCTTTTAATAAACTCAACATTTAAAGATAGAAATGAAATTCCAGCTAAAGTTTTAGCACCATAAGATTTTCCAAATACCTTAATCCCTAATACAAATAAAGGGATATTTATAAAAAATATAAGAAATCCTACTTTAATTCCTGTCATATAATTGATAAGAATTGAAAGCCCCGTCGCTCCACCAGGAGCTAAATTAGAAGGAATTAAAAATCCATTAATAGCTACCGAAGCTATGAGTGTTCCTATATAAATATAAATATATTCTGTTAATATTTTTAATTTTTTTCTTTTCAATTTTTCCTCACTTGATTTTTATAAGTTATGTTTTTAGTTTGCTTTTTTATAATTCATAAAAAGCTAAATAGGCTCTATATGTCTCATATACGTCAAGTTTTGAAGATATTTCCATTGGAGCATGCATTGAAAGTAATGCTGGTCCTACATCAATTGTCTTAATTCCTTTTTGAGCTAGAAACATTGCTACAGTTCCTCCTCCACCCTCATCTACTTTTCCTAACATTCCAATTTGCCAAACTATATTATTTTTATTTAGCATATTTCTTATTTCTGCAACAAATTCAGCATCTGCATCATTTGTTCCACTCTTTCCTCTAGAGCCAGTATATTTTGTTATAACTATTCCATTGTTTAATTTTGCAGCATTCATAGGATCATGAACTCCTTTAAATATAGGATCCATAGCAGCATTAACGTCTGAGGATAAAGCCTTAGAGTTCCACAACGTTTTTTGTAAATCATTACCATTAACCATTCCCTTTATTTTGCAGATTAACTCAGTTGTAAAATATTCTAAATAAGTAGATTGAAGACCAGTTGATCCATTAGATCCTGTTTCCTCTTTATCCGCTAAAAAACATACAAGAGTCTTTTTAGGAATTTTATCAAAATCTAAAATTGCTTTTAGTGATGTATAAGCACAAATTCTGTCATCTTGTCCATAACCTGCGATTAAAGATTTATCTAATCCTAAATCTCTAGCTTTTCCTGAAGGAACTAATTCTAGTTCTGCAGATATAAAGTCTTCTTCAGAAAAACCATATTTATTATTAAGAATATTTAAAATATGTTGCTTTATAAGATCTTTTGAATCACACTCTTCTAAATATAAAGGCATTGACCCAACTATAATTTGTAACTCCTCTCCTTGGAATACTTCTGGTGCTTTTCTATCAGCTTGAGATTTTCCCCAAAGATGTGGTAATAAGTCTGGAATCATAAAAATTGGATCTTTTTCATCTTCACCAATTACTATATTAATTTTTTCACCATTTTCTAGTACAACTACTCCATGTAAAGAAAGAGGAATTGTAGCCCACTGATATTTTTTTATTCCACCATAATAATGTGTTTTCATATAAGCTAATTCTAAATCTTCATATAAAGGGTTAGCTTTTAAATCTATTCTTGGAGAGTCTATATGAGAAACTATATAATTAATTCCTTTTAAAATATCATCTTCACCTATAATACTTAATACGATATTTTTATTTCTATTAATAAAGTAAACTTTATCTCCAACTTCTAATTTTTCTTTTAAATCTATATTAATAAATCCACTTGCTTCAGCCATTTTTTTACTAATTTCAACTACTTCTCTCTCAGTTTTTCCATCATCTAAAAATTTTTTATAATTCTCTGAAAAATCAAAAATAACATTTGCTTCATTCACTCTTTCTTTTGTCCAACCATTTTTTCCAAACATACTTTATTACCCCCATAATTTTTTATTAAGCAAGTTGCTCTTTTTTATTAAGATGTTTTACTTCGTATCTTCTATAAATAGTTAATGCTAATAGTGCAAAGAATATAGGTCCAATAGTCATCCAAATTGTATCATCTATTTTACCTTTTAAAGCTGGCTCTATAATAGTTGAAATATTAGCAAATCCTACTAATATAACTGTAAAAAATGTTGCTATTTTAATAGAAAAATCAGTTTTGAATATAACAAAAGGTTTTTCAATGGCTTCATTTTTCTTAAAGATTGGAAAAGCAATAGCTATAAGTAAATATGGAATTGTCATAGCAACATTTGTCATAAGAGTTAATTTCATGAAAAATGCTTCAGCTCCTTGCCCACCAAATGTAATTCCTAAAATAAATAAAACAACAATCGCCCATTGACACCACATAGCATTTTGAGGCATACCATCTTTAATTTCAGATATTTTTTCAGGCCACATCTCTTTTGGAGCTCCTTCAATAAGTTGTTTTAATGGAGAATAAATAAGAGTAAAAAAAGCACCTGTTAAACACAGTACAATAGATATTCCCATGTATCTTGACATTAATTGTCCTATAGTTATTGCTGTTGCTTCGTTTATATTAAAAGATATTGCTATTTGATAACCTAAATTTTCCATACAAACATACGAGAAATTTCCTATATGAACATTTCCTTTATTTATTAAAAATTCCCAATTAGTAAATATTCCTACTAAAAATATTCCTACTGCATATCCAATAGCTATAACAAAAGCTGCTATAGTAATACCTTTTGGAAAGTTTTTTTCTGGATTTTCTGTTTTATCAACTAAACCTCCAACTACTTCTATTCCTCCATATGCAAAGATAGCAAAAACTAAAAATGATGCAATTGATAGACCGCTTAAGTAGTTTGGATTTGGTGAAGTAAAGAATGCTCCACTTATAGACTCAATAGGTTGAGCTAATTTAAATCCATTATTTATAAAAACAATAAGTGATCCTAAAAGTAGAACTAAATTTAAAAGAGTAACGGCAATTCCACCAACTGAAGCAATCTTAGTTATTTTATTTAAACCTTTTGAGGCTACATATGTAAATACAGTTATTAAGCCTACTCCTAAAAGTCCCATA
The DNA here is from genome assembly GCF_000479045.1 of Cetobacterium somerae ATCC BAA-474. Taxonomy (NCBI): domain Bacteria; kingdom Fusobacteriati; phylum Fusobacteriota; class Fusobacteriia; order Fusobacteriales; family Fusobacteriaceae; genus Cetobacterium; species Cetobacterium somerae. The sequence continues at coordinate 1,389 of NZ_KI518154.1, read as the reverse complement.
CTTTGAGTTGAATTTAAGCCAAATAAATTTAACTGTGTAGTTAAATCTTTTCCAAAAATTGCTGTTGAAACAACAACCCAAATTCCAGAAGATATATTAACAAGCCATATAACATAAGATGAATACCACATGAATGTTGTAATAAAAGCATATTTTGGTCCTACAGATTTTTCCATCCAAGAATAAATTCCTCCTGTTTCTTTTTTGAAAGCTGAACCATATTCTGCCATCATAAATGCATAAGGAATAAAAAACAATAATCCTGAAAAGATATACCAAGGTATTGCAGAATATCCCATAAGATAAAATGATCTTGGAATGTTATTGAAACCAAAAACTGAAGTAAAAATCATTAAAATTAATGGTATCAATTTCATTTTGTTGCTCGTTTGTACTTTTTCCATTTCTAAATCTCCTCCGTTGTACTGTAATTTTATTTTAACTTCTCATAAAAGTGATTATATTTTTACTTTTACAAAAAGTCAATTTTTTTGTAATTTTTTATTATAAATACTATTTTTTTAACACATTATTTGTAAAATTAAAACACTTTATTTTTAATAAAGTGTTTTTTTATTTTTAGTTATAGTTCAATATATATATCAATTTTATAAAATCATGAATATCTTTGCCCAAATATTTTGAAAATCCTGTTTTATAAAATTTTGTCAAAAATTTAACTCTAGAAACTATATTTAAAATTTTTTTATATATGAATCGATTGTTTGAAACTTTATCATATTCTTTTAAAAGAGCATGGTAATCTTCATCCTCTATTTCTAGATTACTCAATGATATTAGAAAAATTAAAACATCTCTTATTTGAATATCTGAAATATATTCTTCAGGAATAATCTCTTCAAAATCAATCATAAAAATATTATCATTATCAATTGTAAAATTTCTAATTTGTGATCCTCCGTGAGCAAAACCTAAATTATGTAAATTAGCAATTGAACTTATCGCTTTTTTTAAATAATCTATTTTGTTATAAATTTCTGGTTTCTTAAGAAAATCTTTTAATCTTTCTCCACAATCTTCTAAAATAAAAAAATTAGAACATGAAAAAAATACTTCAGGTACATTTAAATCATATTTTTTTAAATTTACTAATTTTATTGCTTCGTGATTAGAGTTATTCTTTATATTAACTGTTGGAGATAAAATTCGAAAAAATAAAATTTTTGATACTACTTTTTGAATAAAAAATAATAGTTTTTTTCTTAATAGTTTTTTATCAATATTTTTCTTTAAATAGTAGTTTCTCCCATCAATAGATATTTTTGAAACTTTTGGCAATAATTTAATATCTATTTTCAAAAGTTCTTTTTCAAAATTCATACTTTCCTCCTAATAATAAATAACATCTACTCAAATTTAATTTTTTTA
>NZ_KI518153.1 GCF_000479045.1 Cetobacterium somerae ATCC BAA-474 | reverse complement strand
GCAGATTGTATGAGAAGGAATTTAGATGGAAGGGTAGAAACAATGTTTCCATTAGAAAATAAAGAGGATCGAAAAAAAGTTACTCAACTTATAAAAGATATTTTGAAGGATAATGTTAAATTAAGAGTTCAAAATAAAGATGGAAGTTATTCTTTAGTAAATCAAAAATCAAAAAAAGCAATATCAAAATTTAATTATCAAGAATACTATAGAGAAAAATCTAGTGAATAAAAAGGAGGGAGTAATATGAGATTAATTAAAGTTTCTAAAAAGAGCGATCTTTATAAAAAAGCAATAGATATATTTAAAGAGACAACTTATGGGAAAGATGTTGTTAATATAGCATTTTCAGGTGGAAGAACTCCAAAAGAATTTTTCACTAAACTATCAAAAGAGGATATAGATTGGGAAAAGATAAATATATTTTTAGTAGATGAAAGGTTTGTACCATTAGATAGTAATAACAGTAATTATAACCTTTTAAAAAAGAATCTTTTAGATAAAATTGATATTCCTGAAAAAAATATACATAAAATAGAGATATTAAAAACTCCTTTGGATTCAAAGATTGATTATGAGAAAAGATTATTAAAGTATTTTAAAGGTGATATAAAATTTGATGCAGTTTATTTAGGAATAGGAGAGGATGGACATACAGGATCAATATTTACAATGGATGATATAGAAGTATTAGAGCCAACTCTTATAACGGAAAGTTCAAACCATCCGCACAAAAGAATAACTTTAAGTATGGAAACAATAAATAAAGCTGAAAAAAAAATAGTTATAGCGACAAAGGAAAAAGCGGAGGTGCTAGAAAATTTACCTAAATTTAAATGTCCAGCATTTTTTATAGATAATCCAATAGTTTTAATGGAATATGAAAAGTAAAAAAAAGTGGATTAAATCCACTTTTTTATTTGAAATTATCAAGTAATCTAAGAAAATCCATTGCAATTTTTTCTTCTTTTGTTAATGTTTGTCTAAAGCTTGGAGAGAAATTATAATTATTTAATCTATTTGGATGATACAGCAAATCATTGATAAAATATTTTAAAGGGTCGTTATAATTTTTGTATGCAGGTAATAATGAAATTTCTCTATTATATTTAGCAAAAGCTTTACGTAATCTTTTTTCTTCTTTTAATTGTTCTTTATAGAATTTTTCTACATTTTTTTGATTTTTATTTTTGAAAGATGGATTCATATTTAGCCATTCAATAAATTCTTTGTTATGTCCCCAGTTAGTATCGGTATTAATATTTTTTTGTGTATGACCTTTTGCTTTTCCTTTGCCTGGATTAGCTAAAATTTGAGTAGAGCAAAGTGTTAAAGATATAAAAATAAAAGCTATAAAGTTTTTCATAATATATTCTCCTCAAATAAAATAATATCTGTCTATTATATATTAAATGCAAAAAAAATTAAAGATATAAAAATTCTTGACTTTTATACTAAAGTTTTATATGATATTAATATATACAGAAAAAGTATAAATGGAGGTATGAAAATGAGAATTATGTTATTTACAACACCAACTTGTCAATATTGTGGTCCAGCAAAGGAGCTTTTAGCAGATACTGAAGGTGTAGAGATTATAAATGCTATGGAAAATCAAGAGTTAGCAGGAATGTATGGAATCAGATCTGTACCATGCTTAATTGTGGAAAAGTGTAGCGGAACAAAAACATTTATAGGATTAGATCAAATCGCTCAATTCGTTGATGAAAATGGACATTCATCAGGTGGATGTGGATGTAGCTGCGGTCATTAATTAAAAAACCATGCAAATAGTTTGCATGGTTTTTATTTTTTATTGGAAAGTAGTTAAAAAACATGTATAATATCTAATTAAATTTATAGATAAAAAAAGAATAAATTTAAACTTGTAGAATAAGCTTAAGAGGTGAAAAAAATGAGAAAAAAATTATCTCTATTTTTACTTCTTTCTATTATTTCAATTTTTGGAAGTATTAGGGAGGAGATTAAAGATAGATCCCACCTATATACTTTTGTTAACTCAGAAATAAAAGAGTCGAAAAATAACAGAAATGATAAACATATACTTTTAAATGTATCGAATAAAGATATTAAAATAATAACAACATCTAGTAGAGATAAAAAAGATGATGATTTAGGAAATGATGATAATGTAACTTATCTTATTAATTCTAGTTTTTCTCCAATTTTTAGAATTAATTTAAAAGAAGTTCCATATTTTAATTTTTATTTAAATAATAATTTAATATATACAATTTTAAATAGATATGAAAATAGAG
>NZ_KI518152.1 GCF_000479045.1 Cetobacterium somerae ATCC BAA-474 | reverse complement strand
TTGAAGGTTTACACAAATATTTAATTAGACCCGTGTTATTTTTTAAAGTATTGTGAGTAAAGAATTTTGTCCTCTCCAACTGCACTATCATGTTTTATAACAATGTATATGTCGTCAACAGAACTGTCTGTTCCTAAGTTTTTTAAGATATCTTGAGCAACTTGATCAAAGTTTAGTTTAGGAACTGTAAGTCCTTCAAGTTCAACTTCTACATTCATATTATTATTAACAATTGTAACATCATAGTCAGCTTTTTTTAAGACAGATTCCATTCTAACTTTTAGATGATCCTCGATACGATCCTCTAAAATATCATTAGGTGAATCTTTTGCAAAAGATAGTGCCGAAACTAAAGTCATTAAAAAAAGTAGTTTTTTCATAAATAATCTCCTTTAATATATGTTATTTTATAACTCATATTAACTTATGAATATCTCTTTTATATCCCTTTTTTTAAAACTATAAAAAATCTAACACCAAGATTACTATTTTCAACTCCATAGTTAAACCCATGAGCATCTAAAATCTCAGAGGATATATACAGTCCAAGACCTCTATCACCACTATTAGATGAGAAAAATTTATTCCAAACTTTATCTAAATTACCTTTTAAAATATGTGGTCCATCATTTTCTAAATATAAAACTACTTCACCACTGTACTCTTCAGTATAGATTTTTATCTCACTTTTAGCATACTCTAAAGCATTTTTTAAAATGTTTAATATAACCTGCTCAAGTTTCTCTCTATCACCATAGATAGATATATTTTTTAAATGAGAGATATCAATATCTATATTTTTACTTTCTCCTTCTAAAATCTTTAAAGAAAGTTCAATTAAAGAGATTAAACTAAAAGCTTTTTTATTTAAAATCATCTCATTTTGAGAGAAACGATTCTCCTCTAAAAGTGTATTAGCCATTTTTAAAATTCTCTTACTTTCACTGTTTATAATTGCAATCTCCTCAGTGTGCTCATCCTCTAGAAGAAGGTCACTAAACCCAATAATAGCTGAGAGTGGAGTTTTAACTTCATGCATAAAGAGTTTAATACTCTCCTCTAGTTTTATCTGAGCTTCCTTATTTCGAGAGACTTTTCCTTTATAAAGTTCAATTATATTTTCAAGTTTTTCACTCATTTTAAAAATATCTTTATAAAGAGTTCCAATCTCATCACCACTTTTATAATCAATCTCCTTTATAAAGTTAAGATTAGCTATTTTTTCACTAACTTTAGAGAGGTTAACAATGGGATTTACTATAATTTTTTCTAAAACTACTCCTATAAGAACTGTAAAAAGAATAATAAGAATAGCTTTCATATAAAAATATAGTTTTAGAGAGGGAAAGATATCTTTGATATTTTCAAAGGAGTAGAAGATAACAACCTTATAACCATCAGAATTAAGAGTTATAAGTTGAAACTCATCATCTCCATCCACATCCTTATACTTTTCTTTTTGAGGTTTTAGTACATCAATAGTAAGAAGAGACTCTAAAAAGTCATCTCCTAAACTTGATTGAGTATATGGAGCATTAACCTCTTCAACTCTACCATCTATATTATAGATATCTTTAGAACGATAACTAAACTTATAATCTCTAAAAACATCATTATTTTTAATTAAAGTTGTAGGAAGATAGTAGTTATTTAAAATCTTAATAGCAGTTATCTCAACTAAATCTCTATTTTCAATTTTTAGAGGAGTGTTTGAGTAAAGGTTATCTAAAAAGGCATCAAGTAGCACAAAAGCATCTCCAGTTTTAGTTTTAACCTTTATATAATAAAAATTTTCAAGATTTATAATTTTATTATCCTTATAAATCATAACTAAAGCATTTTGATTTTTTTCGTAGACTTTAAGTTTATCATAGTCTATTTTACCACTATTTATAAAGTCAATCTTTTCAAGTTGTAAAACTTTTGTATATCTAAAATATTTTTCAAAATAGATATTTCCTAAAACTCCCTCTAAAAAGAGCGATACTAAAAGAACTAAAGATAGAATTAAAATTAGTTTATTTCTCAACTTCATATTAAACCTCAAACTTGTAGCCAAGAGCTTTAACAGTTTTAATAAATCTGTTAGATTCTCCAAGTCTATCACGAAGTTTAGCTATATGTTTATCAACAACTCTATCATTTCCATAGAAATCGTAACCCCAAATGGCATCTAGAATCTGCTCTCTAGTTTTAATAGTTCCTTTATTTTCCTCTAAATAAAATAGAAGTTCACGCTCTTTAGTTGGAAGATGTATCTCTTCATCATTTATAAAAACACCTCTGCTAGATTTGAAAAGAGTTAGCTCATCATAACTAACAGGTTTTGCTGACTTTTGTTCAAATCTTTTAACCATAGAAAGAAGTAATGCTTTGGAAAAAGGTTTAGTAAGATATCCATCAGCACCATTTTCATAAGCAAGAACTTGACTACGCTCATCTGAAAGAGCTGTTATAAAAACAACAGGAATCTCAGAGAAAGTTCTTAAGTTTTTAATAAATTCCATTCCATCCATTTTAGGCATCATTATATCTAAAAGAATAAGTGAATATTTTGTTTCTCCACTTATTTTTTGTAGAGCAATCTCTCCATTTTCAGCTTCATCTACAGAGAATCCCTCTTTTTCTAAAATTTTTCTAGAAAGTTTTCGTAAACTCTCAGTATCCTCAACAATTAGTATCATTTTTCCTCTTCATCTCCCTAAGTTTTAGATATTTTACACTTGTATAAAGAGCGCTAAAAGTTGAAAGAGCAAGCCCTTCAATACCATCTAAAAATCCAAATCTAAATATATACATTCTAAGGAATTTAAATATAGGATTTAAAACTATATTAAAAAGTCCAGCACTTTTATTTTTATTAAAAGCTACAAGAGCTCCTTCACTAGTGTATCTATTAAATTTATGCAAATAGTCATAGTAATCCTCATATGTGTAGTGATCTATTCTGTGGTGCAGTTTACCAATATCATCACCAGTTAAAAACTGTTCATGTACAGCATCTAAAGAGTAGTGACCGCTAGTTTTTTTAAATAGTCTAACTCTAGAGCTTCCACTCCATCCACCAAAACGGATACGTTTTCCAAAACATACAGAGTTAAAAGGGATCTCATAAACATAGTAGTCACCATGTTTCATAACCTCTTTAATCTCTTTTGCTAACTCAGGTGTAATAACCTCATCAGCATCTATAAGTAGTATCCAATCTTTAGTACATCTTTCAATAACATTGTTCTTTTGCATTCCATATCCAGGCCAAGATATCTGCTCAACCTTAGCTCCAAAAGACTGCGCTATCTCAACAGTATTATCTGTACTAAAACTATCAATAACAACAATTTCATCTGCCAACCCTTGAACTGCTTTTAAAGTTCTTTCTAATCTTAATTCTTCATTAAACGTTATTAGCCCCACTGACAACATCTAAAAATCCCTCCTGTTTCCCTTGTACCTACGAAAGCACTTGATAAATTTTTCCTAATAAGTAGTTTCTACAAATTAGCAAGTTAAGTTTAAACTTTAAAGGTGAAAACACTCTAAGTTCAACTCTTCTAATATTTTCTAAATCTAGTTTTAAACCATTAGTTCCCTTACGAGTAGTAACAAATCCTGCAATTCCAGCACTTTTTAAAATAGCTATAAACTCAGGTGATTTGTGTCCCCAAGGCCAACAGAAAAACTCTGGTTTTTGCCCTGTATGTTTCTCAATAAGAGAGATATTTTTATTCAAATCATTTAAAACTCTAGTTTTAGCTGTTTCTAATGTTTCAAAAATCAGATCTTTATGAAGCTCACCATTTATAAAATCCTGAATAAGCTTCTTGTTTCCTTTTTCTTCATCAGATAGATTTTCATAGAAATTTTTGAATTTTTCAGCAGCTTCTAAAGGAACAATAACTCCTGTGCTAGAGAACTCCCCTCTTTTTCCAAAAATAGGGAACCCAATTTTAGCAGCTCCACCGTAAAGATGTTGAATATCTCTATCTAGTAGATCATCACTAGTTACAACTCTATCAAAAGATGTATTTACAAAAATAGGCATATGCTTATGAGAGTGTAACTGAATATCAAAAACTCCAGAGCTACTCATCTCTTCAATCTCTTTCCAACTAAGATATGTAAAAGCTCTATTTTCCTCATTTTCCACATAGGCAGTATTAAGATAAAGTGTAGCTTTCATCTTATACTTTTTTAAAAGTGGAAAAGCGTGCCTATAGTTATCATAGTAACCATCATCAAAAGTTAGAGCCAAACTATTTTTAGGTAACTTTCCATGCTTATCTAGAGATTCTAACATCTCTTTATTTGTTAGAGTTTTCATATTTAAAAACCATATATTTTTAAGATGTTCCTCAAACCAATCTGTAGGAACTCCACCTTCTCCAATGTGATGATATAAAAACCAGGGGTTTCCTTTTTTGTTGTAGTATACACAAGCTATTAAAAAAACATACATAAAAAATGACATATAACCCTCCTAAAATAATAGAATTTCATTAATATTACATTAAAAAAGTATATCATATTTTTTAGAATTCTGCATCTTTTTAGAAGTAAATATAATAGAAAAAGAGCTAGATAACGGGGGAGGTTATCTAGCTCAAAACATAAAATGAGATCAATTTGGAATTCTATTTAGTTAGTTTTTATTTTTTGTATCCACACTTAGGACAAGAGTGGTTTTCATCTAAAGATATCCCGCATAAAGGACAACGCTCGATGTTATTTTTTGTATTGTATTCTGCAGATGCAGCATTAACACCACTAGTGAAAGTGATTTTAGCAATATTTAATTTATCTTTTAATAGTTCATAAACTATTTTAATCATTCCTTCAACTGTTAAAGTCTCTTTAGTAACAACTAAACGAGAATCAGGGTATGCAGTTGCAAGCTCATTTTTAAAAGTTATGCCCTTCATTGTATTTTGAGGTGTACCATCTTTAATACCTGTTTCTTCATAAACTTTAAGAATAGCAGGAAGAAGTGGATCATCTTCTCTTAAAATAAGTGCGTGGTCAAAGTTCTTTAAAACGTCCCAAGCTGTCTTTTGAATCTCGTTACATGGGTAAACCATATTAACTCCCTCGTTGATAGAGTCCTCAACTTCAATAGTTAAAAGCCCTGTATGTCCGTGCAGATACTGTGCCTCTCCCTTAAATTGATAGAATCTGTGTGCATATTGTAAATCAAATGTAGTAATACTTCTCATAGTAATACCTCCCTTTTAAATTTTATAAAATACTAATAATAGTAACCGTTACTATTATTAGTAGTGAGTGTATTATTACATATAAAAATATTTTTGTCAAACATAATTTTTTAAGATTTTAAAAATAAAGTTGGAAAAAAACTCAAAAATAGATTAAAATTATAGGAAAATAGGAATGAAAACAGTAATTATTATTAAAAAGGTAAAGGAGGTATAATTTATGAAATTTTCTAAACAGAGAGAATTAATCTTAAATTATATATTAAATAGTCATGAACACCTTACAGCAGATACAATATATGCAGACTTAAAAAAAGATAACCCTGAACTAAGTTTAGGAACAGTTTATAGAAATTTAACAAAATTAACTGAGATTGGAGCTATAAAAAAAGTTAGTTTACCTAATCAAGTGGATAAGTTTGATAAAAACTTAGATCCCCATGCACATTTTATCTGTGATGAGTGTGGAAGTATAACAGATATAAATATCCCAGGGATAGATGAGTTTTTAGATAAGGTTTCAAAAGATGATGGTATTTCAATAAGAAAATACGACCTTACTTTAAACGGAACTTGTAAAAAATGTAAGAATAAAAAATAAAGATATTTGATAGAATAAAAAAACTTCCCAAGGATTTTAGGGAAGTTTTTTTGTATTAAATATTTTTTCGAATATAGCTTGTACTTCTTCCATTTCCAAGTTTTTCGATGTATCCTTCTTCTAGAAGAACTTTTAGAGTTCTCTCAATGGTAGTTAGACTTATATCTGGAAAAGTTATAGATATATCCTTTTTATTAATTTTATTAATTTTATTACCAAAAAGATTTTTTATTCTTTGGTGTTTTGAAATAGTCGAATCAGATAAAAGTTCTACTCTTTCAGAAAACTCTCTATAAGCTTTTAAAATAATTTGTAAAGAATATTTTACAAAAGAGTTATAGCTATTTAAATTCTCATTCCAGTGAAGAGAACTTTCTTTTAAGGAATCATAATAATTAGATTTTGTTTTTTCAATAAGCATCTCAAGACTGATATATTTTCCAACAATATAGTTATTTTGGTATAAAAGTAAAAGTGTTAAAAGGCGACTCATTCTACCGTTTCCATCATTAAAAGGATGAATTGATAAGAAATCTAATATAAATACAGGAATTAAAAAAAGTCTAAGATAAGGCGTTTTTTCTTTTAAAATTCGATTGTATTCATTACATAAATTTTCCATGGCTAAAGGAGTTTCTAAGGCAGATAGAGGTCTAAATCTAATTGATTTATTTCCAAAAGAATCAATTTCAGTTATTTCGTTATCTTGATTTTTCCAAGTTCCACCAGTATTTAAACTAAAAGAGTATAAATCTCTATGAAGTTGTAATAGTATAGAGGGTTTAATAGCTATGTAGTCATGGTTTTCATGAATAGTAGTTAAGACATCTCTATAGCCAGATATTTCTTCTTCAGAACGATTTTTAGGTTCTGATTTCTGAAGGATAATCTCTTCTAATCGTTTTTCAGAAGTATAAATTCCCTCAATTCTATTAGATGCTCCTGTACTTTGAATTATAGCAACTTCTAACATTTTCTCTAAAATATCAGATTTAGCCTCAATAAATAGCTCTTGTTTTCCTTTATATTCTTGAATAGCCATAGCTATTTCTACAATATCAGGATTGCTTAATAAATTTTCTAAAACTTTGTTATAATTAAAACTTTTCATTTATCTACCTCATTTTATATTTATCTACCTCATTTTACTATTAAATGAGGTAGAAATCAATAGAGTGAGGTAGATAGCTCTTTTTTGTTATGAAATTTTATACTTAAAATTTATAACCAATACCTAGTGCTAGGTAGTTGTTATCTCTTTTTCCAAACTCTTTTCCAACTTCAAAAGTGATTTTGAAATCCTTAATTTCAGTAGATACTCCAGCATTTAACACTAAATTTGCCTTTTCTAAAGAGTCACTATTTAATTTATAGTTAATTTTATCTCCTAAAAGAGACATATCTTGTTTTTTATTTAGATCACCTAACTCATATGAGTAGATAGCATTTGAGTAGATATCTACAGATTCAAAGTTTTTACCAACTTTAAATCCAACACTTGGTAAGATAGAGAAGTAACTTTCCTCTTTAATCGTTAATCCTAAATCACCAGCATTTTTTTCAGAGAACTTTTCATATTTTCCATACCCTAAGTTTAATCCAAGAGTAGGTTTAATGTATAATGAGTCCCCATAAACTCTACTAATCTCTCCATTAGCTCCTAAAGTATATGAGTTATATTTTCCTTTAGCTTTTTTATCAAAACTATCAATCTCTCTATTTGTTTCATGGAAGTTATACTCTCCATTTAACCCTAGTTTAATATCAAACTCATTTAAAAGTAGTTTTTTATAGATTCCAGTATGAATAGATTGAATAGTTCCTTTAGAACCTTCGTTATATTTTACACTACTGTTTTCATATCCAATAGTTGCAAACACATTGTTTTCAAATCTCTTTGTTCCCACAAATCCCTCTGACCTAGTCTTATATCTAGAGATCTCCCCTTTATTTTTAACAGATGATTTATCTCCAAAGAAGTTAAAGTTATAGCTGTACTCATTTAGATTATCTATAAGTTTACTATCCTCTTTTATAAATCTATCTTGAATATCAAAAATCTGTCTAGGAAGATTAGCATAAATCTCTCCAGATAAATCCTTTACAACTTTTTTAATCTCATTAACATTATCAGATTTTAAAATCTTATCTACAACTAACTTTTCATCTTTAGATAGCTTCATTCCTTCAACATCTAAGTAGTTATCTAAAGAGTTAGTCAATGATTTAAACTCTGTACTTTCATAGCTTTCCTCAACAGTAGTTTCGTTTCTATAAACAACCATATCTACGTTTTTATCCTTATTAAGCTCTAACTTAGAGTCATAAAACATAGAGACAGCCTTTGAATCAGTACTTCTAGCTAACTCAATTTTTGGAGCAGAGAACACATCTTTATAGATAATCTCTTTTTTATTGTCCTCTATTAAATCCTTAGATGCCACAACATCTCCATCTATTTTTAAACTTCTCTTTGCTCTAACTCTAGCAATATCCCCAGATGCTTCTTTTCCAACAATAAATTGGCCTTTATCCTCAGTTTTTATCTCAATACCATCATCACCAATTATCTTACCTTTATTTACATAAGTTGCATTTCCAATTGCCCAAATTGCTATTTTATATAGATTGAAATCTTGTAGTACAATCTCTCCCTCATTTATAATAGAACTAGGAGCATATTTATCAGAATTAACACCAGCACCACCAGCGTACATACCAATGGAGTCTCCATTTAATATTATTTTACCTTTATTTATAACTTTACTTCCATTAACAGCACTCATAGCAAAAGCATTTTTACCATCTATTTTAATTACACCAGTTGCCTCATTGATTCCAACAGCACCGTGAGAAACAGAGATACCATTAGAGTATGGACCAGAAACATTTATAGTTCCCTCATTAATAGCTTTTATATTCTCTCCATATCCAACCATTCCATTACTATCTTCACTAGATGCATTTATAACTCCCTTATTAATCATAGTTATGTTGTTTCCATTAGCACTCATTCCTGAACTATGTTTTCCACTAACAGTGATATTTCCATTGTTTATCATTGTGTTTTTAGCATTAGATTTATCATAAACATTCATGCTCATTCCACGGATATACATAGATGATACAGCGTTAGGATTTAACAGGTGGAAGTTATCGTTGTGAACAGTTATATTCTTATTGTTAATAAGAGTTATATCCTCATCTACTCCATCTTTATCAATGATTTTGGTAGCTTCCATACCAATTAAAAATGTATGGTATAGATCACTTTGGTTATTACCATTTAACTCTATCTCTCCGTTATTAGTAGAGGTAAATCCTTCTCCATGAGATGAACGATTAGCCATGGCAACAATAGATATACCAGTACCTTTTATTGTACCATTATTTTCTAAGTTTCCACCATTAGAACCTTCCATTAAGTTCATAGTTTCAACAAGATCTGATTGAACTCCGTTAATAGTTCCATCATTTACACCTTTAGAGTTTTTTCCAAGAGCAACTATGGCAGAAGCATGTTTTGCACTGACATTGATAACTCCAGATTTTTCATTTATTGCAGTTTCTCCATTAAAAGAGACAAGAGCTGCTCGACCCTCCTCTTTAATATCTAGTGTAGCACTATTTTTAAGAGGTGGTCTCTCAAATGGAGGTGGTGGTGGAAGTTCCTCATCTGGTTGAGGATCTTCAGGTTGAGGAGCATCTGGTTGAGGAGCAGGTGCCACCTCCTCTTTAGGTTCAATAGGTTGCGAAGGTATAACCTCTTCTACAGAAGGTAGGCTGGGGTCGTTTTTATCATCAACTCTATTACTATTATTTTCTACTTTACCAATATTTTCTGCTGGTTTAACTAAAACTGTTGGTGAAGGTGTAGAAACAGAAGGTGAGTTACTGCTACTACCACCGCCACCTCCTCCACTTCCACATGCTGTTACTAAGGAAGCAAGGATTCCAATAAATAGATATTTTTTATTATATATTTTCATTTAATTTCCCTCCGAATTTTTAAAACTTGTATGTAGCTCCAAGAGATACTACATAACTGCTATTTTTAATACCTGATAGGTTTTTGATACCACTAATTTTTTCACCTTCATCAGTTGTAAAATCAGTAGTAGATTTTTTCTTGTGGAAATATTTAGAATATTCTAAAGTTCCATTTATATCAATTGATGGAGTAATTGGGTATGTAGCCACAAGTTTAACTCCTAAATTTTTAACATCTTTATATTTTTCATTAGATTCCATAGGCCCTCTTTCAAGGTGTTTATCATTAGCTTTAGCTTTTCCATATGTACTACCTTTAACCTCTAAATCTAAAACTAGTTTTTCATAAGTGTATGAAACTCCATAACCAATATATGGTGTAAAAAACTTTTGAGAGTACTCAATGCTTTTTTTAGAGTAGTCATCCTTATATATAGTAGTAGTTCCATCTAACATATAGTTATATTGATCTCCACCTTTAGCATAAAATTTAAAGTAATCATATTTGAAACCTAACATAGGACCTGATTTTAGGTTTTCAGTGTGATAAAACCAGTACTTAATATTTGTATCAAACATTAAAAGATCTTCTACATAGTTTTTGTTATCACTAAAGTTTGAGAGCTTCCCGTAATCTTTAGGGGTAGCTCCATCTTCAGCATCATCAGATGAGTACCAATCATAATCTTTCATAGATCCACTAGATGTAGAACTAAAGTTTTTCCTTAGTCCCATTTGAAACTCTATATTATTAAATGTATGTGTGTAACCAAGTATAAAAACAGGAACATTTTTAATTTTCCAATCTAAGTAACTAACTTTTTCCCCTGTTTCAGGTACATATACGTACTCTCCAGCTTTACCATTAACAGTTCCCAAAGAGAAGTTAAAAGCGTTAGATGTTTGTGCAAAAATTCCAGTAGAGGTAGCAGTAAGTAAAATTAAAAAATTTCTTTTTAACATAAAAACCTCCGAAGTCTTATAAATTTATTTTCTAAAAACATTTTAGTATACAGAATGCGAAAATTATTTTTTATAACATGAATTCTTGAAAAAAATACATGAAAAAACAAAAAAAATAGTTGTAAGGGGAATTGGAGTATTATAGTGTTAAAATTAGGAGTGAGATGTGTTATAATTAAAAGAAAATGTAAATATAGAAGGGGAAGATATGATCCGTAAGCTAAATAGGGTAGTTCAGGATTTTCTACGACCAATAAGGTTAAGTATAGGTAGAAAACTTTGGGATAGAAAAAATGAAAAACATACAGAGTTATTAAAAGATAAAAAGGTAGATATGAGTAGAGTAAAGTCTATTCTTTTTTTACGTTATGATGGAAAGATAGGGGATATGGTCATAAATACCCTGATGTTTAGGGAGATACAAAAGAGATATCCAGAGATTAAAATAGGGGTAGTAAGTAGAGGTGCAGCTACAGATATTATTAAATTTAACCCCCATGTAAATAAAATTTATAACTATAAAAAAGGTAAAGAAAGCGAACTAGCTAATGAACTTGCTAAAGAAAATTATGATGTATTAGTTGATTTTTCAGAGATGCTTCGTGTTAATCAGATGAAGTTTATAAATCTATGTAAAGCTAAAGTCAATGTAGGGCTAGATAAAAGTGATTGGAAACTTTTTGATATAAGTTATAAAAAAGATTATAGCAAGCATATAACAGATATGTATAAAAATATTCTAAGTCTTTTTGGAATAGAAAATCCAGATTTGAGTTACGAGATACATACAGGAATAGTTGTAAAGGATGAGATAAGAAGACGTCTACGTGAACTTGGAAACCCTGAGAGCTTTGTAGTTTTAAATCCATATGCAGCTAGTAAACATAGAAGCTTTAATAAAGAGAAGATTTTAGAGATTAGTTGTAAAATCTTAAAAGAGAGTAAAAGTATGCTCATATTTATTGGTGAACCTAGTAAAAAAAGTGAGATAGAGGAGATAATAGAGGTTTTAGGAGATAGGGATAGGGTAAAATATCCAACTCTTTCTGGAATCTTAGAGGTAGTAGAACTAATAAAACATGCTGATTATGTAATAACTCCAGATACCTCAATTGTTCATATAGGTGTAGCAGAAAAACTTCCAATGACAGCAGTTTATAGACTTGATACAGGAGATAATAACTCAGTTGTTTGGGGACCAAACTCACCACTGGTAAAGCAAGTTTTTTCTAGTGATGTACCAGCAGTTGGAGAGGAAGCAGATATAAACAAGTTTGATGTGAAGGAGATAGGAGTATGAAGAAAAAAATAGCTATATACAATGGACAGCTATATATGGGTGGAATAGAGAGGGTTTTAATAAATTACTTGGAGAAACTGAGTAAGGAGCCTGAACTAGAAATAACTTTAATCATAAAGGAAAATATTCCAGAAAAAAATGTTTTTGCCAGTGAAGTACCTAAAAATATAAAAATTGAATATATAAAAGATGAAGATCTTTGTAGAAAAACTGAGGAGCTTTCAAAAAATAAGAAAAACTTTTTAGTTAGATTACAGTATCAATGGAATCTTTATTATAGTAGAATAACTATTCAAAAGTGGATAGATAGCTATTTTAAAAAGAATAAGTTTGATGTGGTAATAGATTTTGATGGAAGTATGTGGAGATATATAAAAAACTTAAAAGTTCCTGTAGTTGGATGGGTACACTACTCTTTGGCTAATAAGAAAGGTCGAAAATACGAGGCTTATAGAAAGAGATTTGAGCTTTATAAAAAAGTGGTACTTATTTGCGACGATATGAAAAAAGAGTTTGAAGAGATGTTTCCACAATTTAAAGATAAAGGTGTTAGAATATATAATCCTATGGATTTTGATGTAATAAAATCTAAAGCAGAGGATAGATCAGAGATAACACCTGAGGATGAAAAACTATTAAAAGATAGATTCTTTATAGGTGTTTCAAGACTTGTAGGTGGTAAAAATAGAGTTGGATTAGTAGAAATCTATGGAGAGCTTAAGAAAAAAGGTGTTAAAGAGAAACTTTATATATTGGGAGATGGAGACGATAGACCTAATATAGAGAGAAAGATAAAAGAGCTTAACTTAGAAGAGGATGTACTACTTCTAGGTCAAAAGAAAAATCCATTTCCATATATGAAAGCTGCAAAGATGTTCTTACACACATCTATGGGAGAGGGATTACCAACTGTATTCATAGAATCTATGTTATGTGACACAATTGTTGTTGCATATGATTGTCCAACAGGACCAAGAGAGATATTAGTAGATGGAAAGGCTGGGGGGCTTGTACCATTAAATGATAAAGTTGCCTTTGAAAAAACTGTTTTAAATATTTTAAATGACAAAAATTTAGAACAATCTATAAAAGATGAGATGTATAGAAAAATGAATGAATTTACGTATGAGTATATAAGAAAAGATCTTTTTAAATTGTTTTAAACTTTTAAAGGGAGAGAGTAATGGTTAGGGGATTAGCTATAAAATTAGTTGGAAAAAAAAGAAGAGAAGGAATCAAAAAAGAAAAGATTAAAAGAGTGCTTATTGGTGGTGGAAGAATAGGAGATATTGTTGTTAAAACTCCTATGCTTGAAGCACTAGCTAAATTAAATGAGGATGTAAAAATTGATATTACTGTGGTAAAAGGTGCTAAGTGTCTAGTAGAAAATATTCCATACATTAATAAAGTTATTGAAATTGATGAAAAACCTACTAGAAACAAGATAATAAAGGGGTATAGACAGATAAAGGGAGCTCTAAGAGATAGAAAAAAGTATGATCTATATTTTGATTTTACAAATAACTGTAGATTTATTCATACTCTATCATTGAAACTTATGGCACCAAAGTATCTAATTGGAAGATATAGACTGGAAAAGTTTGGTATAAAAAAAGATGAACTGACACTTTTTGATAGTTATATAGATGTAAAAGATGATGCTCATGCTGTAGATATAAACATGGATTATCTAAAGCCTTTAGGATTACATAAAGAGAGTAGAAAATACAAATTGTATCTTGGTAAAAATGAGAGAAAGTATGAAAATTATTTTGAAAAGGATAAAGTGAACATAGTTCTTAATCATAGAGCAAGTTCAGAACCGAGAAGTTTAACTTTAGAGCAATTGAAAGATTTAAGTTTAAAACTTATCAATTTAAATAAGGATATTGTTGTATATATAATTAGTTTACCAAGTGAATATAAGATTTTAAAAGAGTTAGTAGATAATTTAAATAGAAAAAATATAAAACTGCTTCCTAAAACAAAGGGGATAGGAGAAGCTGCAGGACTTTTAAAATATAGTGATATGCTTGTAAGTGTAGATACAGGGCTAATTCATATAGCTTCAGTTTATAATATTCCAATTGTGGGAATCTATCCTTTAACAGAGAATAGTGCAAAACTATTTGAACCGAAAAGTGAGAGATATGAAATTGTAAGAGGAACAAAAAGTGGATATACAATAGAGGGAGTATCTTTAGATAAAGTTGTAGAAAGTGTAAATAAAATTTTAGAAGAGAGTGTTTATGATAAAAGATGTGTTGTATAAAGAGTTTAAAATATACTATAAAAATGAAGAGAATAAAAGATTAGCCCAAATAGTTTTAGATAAAAACTATAAGGTTATTGATGAATATAAAAATACAGAAAGAAACTATGTGGCTAAGATAGAGATAGATGGACAATTTTATGTTTTAAAATCTCCAAAAGCTGAAACAGTTATACCTCAAAGAAAGATACAAACAGCTTTTAAAAAAGGAGAGGGATTAACAAGTTTTTTAAACATAGAGGCAGCTAAAAATATGGGATTAGATTTTTTTATAGAACCACTAGCTGTTATGGTAAAAAGAGGAGTTTTTCTAAAAGAGAGTTTTATACTTATGGAATATATTGATGGAAAGATAATTAGAACTGTAGAGGATATAGATATAATTATGGATATGGTAGAGAAAATTCATGAAAAAGGTATCTATCACGGAGATTTAAATACATCAAACTTTATAAAAACTAAGGATGGTATAAAAATTATAGATACTCAAGCTAAAAGAGAGAGTTTTTGGCACTTTAAAAGAGCTTATGATATTTTAACTTTAAAAAATGATCTTTTAGTTATGATGCATAATTATGATGTAGAAAAAAAATATAAAGTAAAAAAAGATTTAGGATATGCTTTAGCTTATACTATAAAGAACTTTAAAAAACTTCCCTTAGTAGAGAAGATAAGGGGGCTAAAAGTTAAATTAAGAAATAAGGGGTGGAAAGTTTAATGGATAAAAAGTACTTAAAAAAATCCTATATACAGGAGGGAATAAACCTTTATTTAGTTAGATTTATACTTAGTTTCTTTAAAAATAGATTTAAACCTACAGGAAAGGTTTTAGTAAAAAGTTGTGATGGTATAGGGGATATCTTAGTAAGAACAAAACTAATGGAAGAGATAGAGAAAAAATATGGAAAAGATAATATCTATGTTTTAATGAAAAGTGGATACACAAAGCTTGGGGATATGCTAGGATATAAAACTATAGAGTATTCTAGAAAAGATAGAAAAAATTTATTTCCAAGACTTAAAAAAATGTATGAACTAAACTCTATGGGATTCTCTACATATATAAATATTGAATTTGCCAATGATATAACAGTTGGAAATCTTTTTATTCCTGAAAGAATAGGAAGATGTGATCTAAATTGGCAAGTTGAAAGAAATAATAAGTATTATACAAAGAGCTATATTTTAGAGAATGATTATGTAATGAATCAAGTTGCACTTATGGGAAAAGAGATATTAAATATAGATAAAACTGGAAAAGAGTTAACACCTGATATTGGTGGATTATTTAAAGTAGAGGAAAAAGATATTGTTGTAGCTGTTGGATCAACAGGAAGAGAAAAGGTATGCTCACCAATTTTAATGGCAGAGTATTTAAAAGAGGTACAAAACCAGTATCCTGATAGAAGAATTGTTTTAGTTGGAAATGGAGATCTGCAAGATAGTTATGCTAAAAGGTTAATAGAGCTTTTAGGAGAGAGAAATATCGAAAATCTTGTAAATAAAACATCTCTGAAAGAGGTTTTTGAAGTAGTTGCTAAAAGTTGTCTATTTATAGGGTTTGATTCAGGACTTTATAACGCTTGCTTTGCTCTTAGAAAAAAGGGAGTTATTTTGTTTAAAGATAGCAGTGGAGCTTTTATTCATAATGTTCCTACGTTAAAAATAATAACGCCTAAAAAAATAAGGAAGGATGTTTTAGATAAAGAGTATCCAGCACTGAATATAAATAGTATAGAGGTTGAGGACTTTAAAAAGGTTCTAAAAGAGGTGAGAGATGAAAAAGAATTTAGTTGTTAGAAGTGGAAGCCTTCGTATGGGAGGTTTAGAAAGAGTACTAATAGAGATGCTACAAAATTTAGATGGTAATAGATATAACATCTCTTTAATAATAGAGGATAATTCAGGTAAAGAGAATGTGTTTCTAGATCAGGTTCCAAAGGGTATAGATATATATTTTCTAAAACCAGAGGCATTAATTGAAAAAACTCACTACCATAGAGAGAGAAAGAAAAATCTATACCACAAATTTATGTATAATTTATTGATGAGTAAGGAACATAGTTTTGTGGTAAATAAAACTAAAGATGTATTAAAAGAGATAGAGAAAAAATATGGTGAAGTAGATGTGTTTTTAGACTATGATTGGGGTGCTAGAAGGTACGTTGAAAAACTAAAAGCTAAAAGAAAGATTGTTTGGATACATAACTCTGTTCCAAAGTTATTAAAAAAAGAATCTAAAATTATTAGATTTGGTAAGAATTTAGCTAAATATGATACAGTGGTAGCTATATGTGATGATATGAAGGCAGAGTTAGAGGATATTTATCCATATTTAAAAGGAAAGGTTGAAAGAGTTTATAACCCTTTTAATTTTAAGAGAATTTTAGATCTCTCTGAAGATATGAGTCAGTTAAATGAGCAGCAGAAAGAGTTAATAAAAGATGACTATATCATTGCTGTTTCAAGACTTGATACTGTACAAAAAGATTATGCTACTTTAATAAAGGGATATAAATTAGCAGCAGAAAATGGAGTGAAAGAGAAGCTATATATAGTTGGAGATGGTCCAGATAGAAAAGAGATTGAAAATCTTATAAAAGAGAGTAGATTAGAAGGTAGTATAGTTCTTATAGGAAAAACAACAAATCCTTATGTATGGATGAAAAATAGTAAACTCTTTGTACACAGTTCAAACTATGAGGGACTACCTACAGTTTTAATAGAAGCTATGATTTGTGGAAAAGTTGTTATATCTTCGAATTGTCCAACAGGACCCTATGAGATATTAAAAGGTGGTCAATGTGGAGTGCTATTTCCTGTGGGAGATTATAAAGCTCTTTCAGCTGGACTACAAAATCTTTTAAACAATTCATTAGAGCTAGAAAAGTATGAGAAAACTATTGAAAAAAGAGTTCTTGAATTTAGAAGCGATGTAGTTATAAAAGAGTACGAAAATATTATAGATAATTAGGGAGAAATAATATGAAGAAAGTAAAAGTAGGACTTTTAGTAGAGGAGTTTTATGATAAAGATCTAGGTGGATTTGGAGGCTATGGAATACTTGCAAGAGAGTATATAGCTAAATATATTCCAAATTCAGAAGTAGAGATAGAGGTGATTATTGGAAGTAACTCTAAAAAAGAGATAAAAACTATAACAAGAGATGGAATAAAAATTCACTATCTTCCTAAAAATTGGTCTTCTAAAATGGATATTGATTTTATATATCTAAATTTAGTTCAAAAATTTTTTAAAGAACAAAAATTTGATGTATATTTAAGTATAGAGATGAGTAGAATAGCTTATGAAGTTATGAGAAGAGAAAAAAATAAAAAGTTAATATTATGGGTGCAAGATCCAAGACCAGATTATGATTGGGAAGAGATAAAAAGTGTACCTATGTCTAATGAGTATGATAGTTATATAAATTACTATAGTAAATGGGAAGGGAGAATACAAAGTCTTTTAAAAAAATTGAATGAAGAGAAAAGATTGGTATTAATATCTCAAGGAGAATATTTAAAGAAAAAAGCTATTGATTTATATAAGCTACCTAAAGATACAAAGATAGAGTACTTTCCAAACCCAGTTGTTATAAATGATAACTTTAATATAGCTGACAAGAAGGATAATGTACTGTTTTTAGGAAGATTAACTCCAGTAAAAAGACCATGGATATACTTTGAATTAGCTAAAAAGTTTCCTGAAAATATGTTTTATGTTTGTGGTCAAGGAACAGAGATAGATAAGATAATAGAGCAGTATAAAGATGTTAAGAATTTAAAGTTTATGGGACATGTTTCAGGTGAAGAGAAAGATAGACTACTAAGAGAGTGTAAGGTACTTGTAAATACATCTATTCACGAGGCTATTCCAGTTTCATTTTTAGAAGCAATATCTTATGGTCAAAAACTTTTAAGTTGTCAAAATCCAGATGATATAACAAAAAATAATGGATATTTTACAGGAACAATTTTAGGAGAAGGACTTGACAAATTAAGTGAATTCCAAAAAGGTTTAGAAATTTGTTTGAAAAATTATAATGAAAAAGAGATACTAGAGTCAATTGAAAAGATAAAAAATAACCATAATTTAAATAAATTTATTAATAATATGAGAGAACTTCTAAGAAAAGAAGGAGCATAATATGGTACCAAAACTAACAATAGCAGTTGCAATATATAATTTAGAGAACTGCTTAGAAAAGTGTTTAGATAGCTTATTGAATCAAACAATAAAAAAAGATACTGAAATACTGTTAATTAACGATGGATCAACAGATAGTTCTGAGTTAATTTGTAGAAGATATATAGAAAAAGGTTTAAATGCAAAACTTATAAATAAATCAAATGGTGGACTAACAAGTGTTAGAAATTTCTCCATAGAAAAAGCTCAAGGAGAATATTTGCTGATGATTGATGGTGACGATTGGTTAGAAATAAATACAATAGAAACAATATTTAATAATATTGAAGATGTAGATTTATTATGTTTTGGATTTAATTGGATTTTTAAAAATAAAATTGTTATTGATGAAAGGTTTACAGAAAAAAGGTATTATTCAGAAAATATAACTAATGAAATTTTTAAAAATGAGATTAATACATCAGTTTGGAATAAAGTTTTTAAAGTAGAGTTATTGAAGAAAAATAATATATTATTTCCAGAGATAAGAGGGGCGGAAGACTATATATTTATTTATGATTATTTAAATACATGTAGTAGAGTAAAAAAAATAACAGCAAATTTGTATAACTATTATCAAAGAGAGAGTAGTCTATCAAATGATAAAAGTGAAGAGTTTTATTTAAATAATTTAATAGTCTTAGAAAAATTAATAGCAAAAATAACAGCAAATAATCAGGATAATCAAGAGTTTTGTAGATATATTTTGATAAATTATATCTATTTAATTAGAGACTATAAAAAGAAAGAACAGAAAACTATGTTAAATAAAATTAATGAAAAAAGAGAAATTATTGAAAATTATTTAAATG
>NZ_KI518151.1 GCF_000479045.1 Cetobacterium somerae ATCC BAA-474 | reverse complement strand
AAAAAATATAACTTTCGAATTGTTTCGTTTCAATTTAAAGAAATAAAGAATTAATTTTATTAGAATATTTTAATAAAAGATTGTTTATAGTTGTTTTAGTTGTTTATAGTTGTTTATATTGTTGTAAAAATAAAAATAAAAATAAAATATGCTTTTAATGTAGATAAAATAAGGAATGATAGGAATTTTAAAATAAAATTTAATACCCATAGATGTTGTATATATATAGCCATTAATGTTGTATTATTATGCCCATAGGTATTGTATATTAAAGCCATTAATGTTGTATTTTAAAAGCCGTTAATGCTGTATTAAAATTTTTTTAAAGAAATGGCCATTTGTATAGAGTAACTAACGAAAAAATCTCTTATTTTTTATTAAAATAACAAAATAATACAGCACTAATGGTAAAAAAAGTTGAAAAAAAGCTTTTTTTATTGTAAAATATACAACATAAGAGGATGAAAAAATAAATATACAGCATTAAAGGACTGGTGAAAATGAAAAAAGTAAAAAGATTTGATATTCCTATGAATCAAGTTATTGATACAGGTCCAAGTGAAATAGTTGAAAAATTTTTGGATGTTTCTGAAATTGAAAATGAAAAAAGTCATAGTTTAGTTAGAATAGATATAAATATGATTGAATATCCACTATTTACTAAAAGTACAAGTAAGAAAAAAAATCAAATAATAAGATATTTTTTTAATAGATCAAAAGAAGCATATATTCAAGTTAATCCCACATCAGGAGATTATATTCCAGGAGAACTTGAAGAGAGAGTATTTATAGCATTATTAAAAATAATGAGAGATAAAAGATATCACAACACTTTTTATACAACAATAAGTGAGATTTTAACAAGTATGGGAATTGCACAAGAATCGTTTAAGGGATTTTATGGAAGAATTTCAAAAGCATTAATAAGATTATCACAAACGAGTTATACATTTAAAAATTCATTATATTCTAATAAGATTAAAGGTATTATTGAAGAACAGATTAATACGAATATTATGAATATTCATATGATATCCTTAAAACAAGCTCAAGAATCTGAAAAAGAATTATTTACTGATAGAAGAATAAAAGAAGTAATAAAAGTATCAATATCAGAGCATTTTTACGATAATATAATAAGAAAAGGTTATTTGGTATATGACTCTCAGTTGCTTTTAAGTATGGATAATCCAATTACAAGAGCATTATACATGCTTATTAATAAATTAAGATTTAATAGAATGTATATAAAAGTTCTTTCAATAAATTTAATTAAAAGAATTCCTTTGAGTGAGAATATTCAAAAAATTGGAAGAACTATAAAAGTTATTGAAAAGAGTTGTCAAGAATTAAAAAAAATGAATTTAATAGCGGATTATACAGTTATAAAAAATAGTAAATGGATAGAATCTGAATTTGAATTTTATTTTAATGAATCGCATAATGAATTAAAGCAATCATATTTTTATGACGATAAAAATCATTTTGATAATTTACTTATAACTCATACAGATAGTGGAGTAGATTTACCAAATGATGGAAATAAACATTTTGAAGCTGTAAAGGCTGAAACTGTAGATAGAATACCAACTAATGAAAAATTAGAAGAGATTTTAAAAATACTACCATCTAAAGCAAGGGAATTAAAAACATTGCCAAAAGTTATTAAAGATGGAATAAGACAGTATGGATTTGAACATATTAAATTAGTATCTGAATATATAAAAGTACAAAAAGTAAGTAATATTAGAAGTTATATGATACAAGCATTATCAAAAGGATGGGCTGAGGATTATATACAACAGAAGAAAAAAAGTACAACACCAAAGGCTAGTAATGAAAATTTAAAATTAGAAAACTTAGAATTAGAAGTTCCAAAATCTTTAGAAAATGAATTAGAAATAGAAAAATTCTTAGGAAGAATTACATTAGAAGAAAAAGAAAAAATAGAAAAAGAAGCTTATAAAGATTATATAAAAATGTGTGGAGTAGAAGGTAAAATACAAAAAATGGCCTTTACTGCAGCTAAAGATAAAATTGTAAAAGATTATTTAGAGAAAAATTTAAATAAATATACAGCAGAAGAGGCTAAAAAAGATAAAATTCCTTTAGAAACTTCAATTGTAGATGAAATTGAAATATCGAATAAAATAAATACAACACATACGTCGATAAATAATTATATACAAGAGATTGAGATAATAGAACCAAAAATAGATACAATACAAGTGGCCAAAAAAGAAATTAAAGATAATTTAGAAATAAATACAGCAGATATGGCCAAAAATATTGAAATAAAAAAAATATATAAAAATATGTCAATGTTTCAATTGGATATTTTAGATATTTTAGAAGGTGAAAATATAAAAGAGGTTAATAAAATAATTCGATTACTAGGAATAACTAAATTTTTTGAGGGAGAATTAGGAAATTTACATGTTATTTTAGAATATAATGAAGATGAAGAAAGTTTAATAAAAATAAAACCTTTAAAATAATAGCCAGTAATGCTGTATAAAAAATTATCTGTTAAATGAATCGATAAAAAAAAGCTTAAATTCTATATATAAAAGAATTTAAGCTTTTTTTGTAAATTTTATCTTAAAACAAAAATAACCCAAGAAGGTTTTTAAGAGCTTCTTGGGTTATTGGAAAATTAAATAATTGTATAAAATTCCGATTACTCAGTAATAGATAAAATATAAGATATTCTTTCAGAAGAAAGAGTATACTTATAAACTTTTTCATCACCTTTAGGTGTTTTTATAAGAATATCAAAATTACCTTCAGATATTTCTGACATTTTTAAAATATCAAAATTATCAATATCTAACTCTTCAGATATATTATCTAAAAAATCATTTTCAATTTCAAATTCAAAATATTCATTATTATGTTCAATAACATAAAAAAAATCTACAAAATTAAATAGTTTCATAATTATTCCTTTCTTGATTATTTAGTTTAGTTTTTCAATTTCAATAAGTAAGCTTTTAATTTCTTTATTAAGAAGCTCGATTTTCTCGTATACTGTTTTTGCTTTATTTGAATCCAAAGTTGAAGATTCTACTTTATTTTCAATAAGAGTAGATATATTAGAGTTTAGTTTATTGAATAATTTTTCAATAGAATCAAATTCAGAAACTTTAGGAGATTCATTTTTTAAAGTATTTTTGAGAATAATATATTCTTTTCTAGTTTTTATTTGCTTATTTAAAACGGCATTAATCAAATCTTTATTTGCATTAGGAGCAGAAATTTCATAAGTTAGTGATAAAGGAAGAGTTTCAAAATAAAATTGATCTTCTGATGTAAGACAATTATTTTTTATAAATTTAAAACGATTTATTAATCTTTCTGCACTTTTTTTACCAATTTTCATATGCTCTAACCAAATTGAAAAAGTTCCATTTTTATGATTTGCATATTTTTCATTTGCTTCATTTAGTATTTCCCCAGCTTTAGTATGATAATTACTCTTAGCTAAGTTTAAAAGAGATTCATATTTTAATAAATCATTTTTCATTTCTAAATCTTGTATATCTTCATAGTTAAATAAAACTTCATTATCAGGTAGAAAATCTTTTTCAATAACAGTTATTTCAAACTCTTTAGATTCAATATTTTGTTTAACTGGAGATTCTTTTTTTTTGAAAGAGTCTTGTTTTAATCTATCCAAAACATTAATTTTTTTATTAATCATTAATAATTCCCCCAATAATTTCACCATATAAACTTTGTAATTCTTCAGCTTTTTTAGATTGAGTTTCCCAGATTGTTTTACCTTTTTCTGAAAGTTGTTCTTCAATAACACTTTCTGGAATAGGATTTGTTAATGTAACACCTGTATCATTAAAAAAGTTAGATAAATTTTGGAAATATTCTCTTGAGATTTTAGTATTTCTATATAAATTAGGAACGATTTGAGTTATTTTATTTCCTTCAGCTTTTTCTATTAATCTTGTAATACCAGCAGTACTTAACTTATCAAGTTTAATAGGAACAATAATTTCATCAGTAATTTCTAAAATAATATCATTAAGTACATTAAAAACAGGAGCACAATCAACAATTATAAAATCATAATTATCTTTTAATGAATTAAAAGCATTTCTGATTTTACTTTTTAAATTTATTCCAAAAATATCTGTTTCAACAGGAAAATAGTCTAGATTTTCTCTGATTTTTATTTTTATTTCTTCACCATTTTGAACAAAAGATTTAAAACCTTTACCACCTTCAAACCACCCACCTAAAAGTATTAAGCTATCATTTTGTGCATCTGAAGTAATTAGGGCAGTTTTAAAGTCTAACATAGCAAGACCATGTGCAATATTTTTTGATAAAGTTGATTTTCCAACTCCACCTTTGTTATTTTTTATAGTTATTATTTTCCCCATTATTAACGCCACTAAAAGAAGTAACGCTTTTCACCTCCTTTTTTAATAATTATAGTATAATTTAAAAATGGAAAATAATCAATTTTTTTATCCATATTTTATGGATAAAAAAATTAAAACACGACAAATTGTCGCAATAAAATTAAACATATGTTATAATAGAAATAAAAAAAGAGGTAATTATAATGAAATTTAAAGTAACTGAAAAAAGTGAATTGATGAATTTTTTAATAGATAATTTATCAAAACAAAGTAAAAATAATATAAAAACACTTTTATCAAAAGAACAAGTTGGAGTAAATGGAAAAATAGAAAGACAATTTAATTTAATTTTAAGTCCTGGAGACGAAGTTACAATAAATTGGAATAAAAATAGAAACGATAAAACACCAAAAGGAATAAAAATTTTATTTGAAGATAATGATATAGTTGTAATAGAAAAAGAAGAAGGATTATTATCAATATCAACAGATAAAAAAAGTAATGAAAGAACTGCATATAAACTTTTAATGGATTATATGAAATCAAAGGATAAGAAGGAAAGAATATTTATTGTTCATAGATTAGATAAAGATACATCAGGTGTAATGATTTTTGCTAAATCAGAAAAAATTAAAACAGAACTTCAAGATAATTGGGATACTCTTGTTTTAGAAAGAGAGTATGCAGTTATAGTTGAAGGTGTTGTTAAAGAGAAAAAAGGACAAATTAAATCATACCTAAAAGACAATAAAGCCTTTGTAACTTATTCAGTAAAAGATGATAAAACTGGTGGAAAATTAGCGATTACAAATTATAAAGTTGAAAAAGTAAAAGGGAAATATACATATTTAAAAGCTTCTTTAGAAACTGGAAGAAAAAATCAAATCAGAGTGCATATGAGTGATATAGGTCACCCGGTAGTTGGTGATAAAAAGTATGGAGCACAAACAAACATTCTAAAAAGACTAGGACTACATGCGTATACATTAAAAATAAAGCATCCTGTAACAAACAAAGAGATGAGTTTTGTATCACCAACTCCAAAAGAGTTTGCTAGAATTATAGGAGAGTAATATGAAAATAAACGATTTAAGATTTTTAAAAGTGAAAATAGAGAAGCATCCAACAAGAGATATTCAATTAGAGTTTTTAGATAAACCTAATGCTATTGCAGCTTTAATTTTGAATTTTAAAGAGGATAAAGTTTTATTAGTAGAACAATATAGACCAGGAGTTTCTAGTAAACTTTTAGAAATACCAGCAGGAATAATTGAAAACAACGAAAATCCAATAGAAACTTTAGCAAGAGAAGTTAGAGAAGAAACAGGATATATGTTTGAAAGTTTCGAAGTTATATATGCTCCTAAAATTCCATTAATTCTTTCTCCAGGATACACTTCTGAAGAGTTATATGTATATATATTAAAGCTAAAAACAGAAAAAGAAAAAACTTATGAAAAACAATTAGATGAAGGTGAAGATTTAGAAGTGGTGTGGGAAAATCTTGAAAAAGTAGAAAATATAACAAATGATTTTAAAACACACTATGCAATAACATTGTATAAAAATTTAATAAAGAAATAAAAAACATCAAAGGTAATATAATAAAATTACCTTTGATGTTTTTTATATATCTAAATTTATAAAAAATTCAATAGTTTCTTTTAGAAGAGAAATACCATTAGTTATATCTTTTTTAGTGATTCTAGAAAAATTTAATTTTATGAAATTGTCAAAACCATAGTTACTACCAGGAACTATTCCAACATTATTAATTAATAATTTATTATAAACACTTAGAGAAGAAATATTTTTTGGTAATTTTATCCAAATAGAGCAACCACCAGATGGAATTATAAAACTAATATTTGGAATTTTTTTGAGTTCTTCTACAATAGAATCTTGGATAAGTTTAAAATTTTTTCGACAAAGATTCATATGTTTTTCAATTAATCCTTTTTCTAAAAGAAGAGCAAATGATTTTTGATATAAAGTAGAGGTACTAGAATCAGATAGTATTTTGTTATTTAAAAAAGGTGTTAAAAGTTTTTGAGGAACGAGAATAAATCCTAATCTAAATCCAGGCATAAATATTTTAGAAAAACTTTTAATGTAAATAACACGATCATCTACATCTAATACTTTTAAAGGTATAGGTGCCCTATCGGAATAATATAAATCAGAGGCAGAATCATCTTCAATTATATAAAAGTCAAATTCCTTTGAAAGTTCTAAAAGTTGTAATCTTTTTTTTTGAGAAATATTAACACCAGTAGGCGTTTGAAAATTGGCCATAAGATAAATAAATTTTATCTTAGTTTCTAAAAGTAATTGTTTTAATTGAGAAATATTAAGACCATCGTTTTCGACATCAATAGGGTGTATAATAAAATCTTGATTTTTAAAAGACTTTAAAGCACCTAAGTAAGTTGGGTTTTCAATGGCTATATGAGCCTTAGAAAAACCTAAAGTTTTAGAAATTAAATCTATTCCTTGTTGTGCTCCTGAAAGTATATGAATATTTTCGGTATTACACATAATTTCTAGGTTAATTAAAGAATTTTTGATGGATTCTCGTAGTTCAAAACTTCCAAAAGGGCCCTCATTAATTAATGCAAGTTCTTGATCTCTATCCAAGATATAGTTAATAGCATATTTAATATCGTTAACTGGAAGATAACTATAATTAGGTGTAGAATTTATAAAATCAATTTTTAAAGTTTTTATTATACTAAAATTATCATCATTTTCTAAATTTAAAGAAGAGATGTTTTTTTCAGAAAAAATATTTTTATTAATAAAAACACCACTTCCTTTAATAGTTTTTACATAGTTAATTTTTTCTAATTCTAAATAAGATTTTGCGACAGTATTAGAACTAATATTTAAAAAATTAGCTACTTTTCTAATTGAGGGAAGTTTATAGGAAATTTCTCTTTTTTCAATCTTATCTTTTAAAAAGATATAAAGAGGAATATATATAAAATTTTCATTTTCAACTTTAAAGTTTTTAAAAAGAATATTCATTGAGCCTCCTAAAGTGTAGTAATACAATTTGAGATATTATTTTGAAAAAAATAAATAAATATGTCATACTGATAAAAGTATAGCATAAATAGAAGGGGGATAAAATGAAAAGTTTTTTAAAAATATGTACTATATTTATTTTGTTATTAAATACAGTATTAGGAAATCCAGAAAAAAAAATTGTGAAAATAGGGTTAGGTTATAGTGGGAGATCATATGATCCACATAAACATACAGATAGTTCTACCTTAGCTATAACTAAGCAAATTTACAATAATTTATTTATTCTTGATAATGAAAATGAAGTAAAAGGTGAATTAATAGAAAATTATTCAATAAAAAATAATACAATAGAAATGGACTTAAAAAGAGGTATTTTATTTCAAGATGGTGAAGAATTAAACTCTGAAATTGTAAAAAAGAGTTTAGAAAGAAATAAGAGTATACCTGTTACTAAGGTATTGGTCGATCCTATTGAAAAACTAGAAGTTATAGATAAATATAAATTAAGAATAATATGTACAACAAATGTGGACATATTATTACATAATTTAACTCATTCATCTATGGCAATAGTCAAAGAGGATAAGAATAAAAAACTAGTTGGAACAGGAGCATTTAAACTTTTAGAATGGGGAACTGGACAAAAAGTAATTTTAGAAAAAAATGATAATTACTTCAAGGGAAGTCCGAAGATAGATATATTAGAATTTTTAACGATTCCAGAAGCACCTAATAGATATATAGCGTTAGAAACAAATGAAATACAAATAGCATATGATATATCATCTATAGATGTAAAAGCTTTTAAAAATTCAAAAGATTTAGAAATATTAAACAAATTATCTTATGGAACAGATTTTTTATCCATTAACACTGAGAAAGCTCCATTAAATGATAAAAGACTAAGACAAGCAATAAGTTATGCAATAGATAAAGATTCTATGAATGAAGTTATATTTGAAAATACATCAAAAGTGGCCAATTCTATAATAACTCCAAATACTTTTGGATATTCAAATAAAGAAGAAAAAAAATATAATTTAGAAAAAGCAAAAAAAATAATGAAGGACTATAAAACTCCGATAGAAATAGAACTATGGATATATGAAGATACAAGTAAATATCAAATGGCTCAAATAATACAAGCAAATTTAAAAGAGATTGGAATTGATGTAAAAATTCAAACATTGGAATTATCATCTTTTTTACAATTAACAGCTCAAGGAAAGCATAATGCTTTAATAGGACTTTGGTATACAAGTACAGGAGATGCAGATTATGGATATTATCCGTTACTTCATAACAATTCTAGAGGTGGAGTTGGAAATAGAAGTTTTTATAATAATCAAAGAGTAAATACATTATTAGATGAAGCAAGAAAAGAACCAGTAAAAGAGAAAAGAAAAGAAAAATATGAAGAGATACAAGAGATTATTTTAGATGAAAATCCGATAATACCAATAGTTTATAAAACATATAATATAGGAATAAATAAAAATATAAAAGGTTTTAAATTTAACCCAAATGGAAATCATATATTAGAAAATATTGAATATTAAAGTAAAGAGGAGAATTTCTCCTCTTTTTTTGTTATAATATATTATATAAAATGGGAGGTATAGGATAAATGATAAAATCGGTAGCATTAGATTTAGATGGAACTTTACTAAATTCTAAAAAAGAGATTAGCAATCAAAATATATCTATTCTAAGAGAGTTATATAAAAAAGGAGTAGAGATTTTTATAGTTACAGGAAGATCGTACAGTGCAACAAAAGAAATTTTAAAAAAATTAGAGTTACCAATTATAGTAATTTGTTATAATGGTGCAAAAGTTATAGATACAAAAAATGAGAGTATTTTATTAGAAGAACCACTTTCAGAAGATATAGTTAAAGTATTGATAGAAATTTCTAGAAAAAATAATATTCATTTAAATTTATATCAAGATGAAAATTGGTTTGTTGAAGATAAAAAAAATTGGCAAACAGAATATTACAAAAATAATATAGGAATAGATGCAGTTGAAAAAAACTTTAATAATTTTACAAGTTTATTAATGACAAAAGCATTATTTATAGATGAACGATGTAATTTAGAAAAAATAGAAAAAGAAATTAAAGAGAAACTAAGAGATATAGTGCATTTAACATATTCACAAGAGAGATATTTAGAAATTTTAAATAAAAAAGTTAATAAGGGAAAAAGTTTAGAAAAAATCTTACAATTAAAGAATCTAACTTTAGATACGTGTGTTGCCTTCGGAGATGCAAACAATGACAAAGAAATGCTAGAAATGGTTGGATATGGAGTTGTTATGAAAAATGGAGAAGAAGATTTAAAAAAAGATGCAAAATATTTAACAGATTCAAATGATAATGATGGAGTGTACAAATTTTTAGTACAAAAAATATGAAAAAGTGGGATATTTCCCACTTTTTTTATAAATCTTCTGAAATAGCCCAAGATATTTGATCTTTCATTTGAGCAAAGTTTTTTAAATATTTTAACTCAACCATTTCACCAAAAAGTTTTAATTGAAAGTTTCCAATTAAACTTAGATTTTCTTTAAGATCAACGCTTCTTCTTCCATAAGTAAGACCTCTTTTTTCAACATCGTCACCAATACGAACTAAAAGCATACCTTTGTTAAAACCTAAAATTTCAACTTCTCTTACTCTATCGTAAAATTCACCTTCAATTCTTCTTTCTTTTCTAGCTTCAGCATTCACTCTTTTGTTTTCAGCTCTTCTTCTATCTTCTTTAGCTTTAACAATTCTTTTTGCTTTTTTCATATTTTTTAGTTCATTATATTCTGTACCTTTTGGTTTAGTTTTACTAATAATTTTCATAAACTCTCCTTTCAAACTTTCTTTTATCATAATATTATAAAGGCTTTTACACTTTTTTACAAGAATAATTAAAAAAAATATTTGACAAATACCAAAAAATGTTATATTAATTTATTAACGAACATGTTCACGAGAACAAAGGTAGGTGTAAAGTGGTTACTCAAGCAGAGTTAGCTAAAATATTAGGAATAACAAGAACAACAGTAGCAAGAGCTTTAAACGGGAGTAAAAACATAAAGGTAGAAACAAAAGAAAGAATATTAAAGTTGGCAAATGAAATGGGGTATGAAAAAAACTACTTGGGGAGTTCGTTGGCTATAAAAGAAAAAAAAACAATAGTAGCTATTATAGTAAGATCAATTAATGAAGAATATTCTAAGCAATTGAAAAGTGGATTGAAAGATTTTCAAGAAGAAGTAAAAGCATATGGAATAAAAATCAAAGTTCTAGAAGTTGATATAAATGATAGTGAAGGTCAAATTGAACTTTTAAAAAAATCTGTAGAAAAAAGAATTCATGGATTAATAATAATCCCACTAGATAGAGATAAAATAATTAAAATATTACAACCAATAAAAAATGATTTAAAAATTGTATCCATAGGAAAACAGCTTTTTGAAGAAGATACATATATAGATTCAAAGTATGAGAAGTCTGGAAGAATAGCAGCAGATGTTTTATCAAATATAGTTAAAATTGATAAAAAAATATTAGTTATAGATGCAGGAGATGATTTGATATCATCAAGAAAATATTTAAAAGGCGTTTCAGAAAAATTAAAAGAATTAGATAGAAAGTTTCAAGGACCAATAAAAATAAAAAAATTATTGGAAGATAAAAGTCAAATTTTAAATTACCTTTCAAATGATATAGAAGGAATATATATAAATAGATATGCTCCAGAAGTAATCGAATATCTTGGGGAGATAGGGAAAGATAATTATAAGTTTGTAACAAACGGTTTTAATGAGAAAATACGGGGACTAATTGAAAATGATAAAGTTGTAGCAACAGTATCAGAAGATTTCTATAACCAAGGATACATAGCAGGAAAGAAAATTTTTGAAGCATTATATAAAACAAGTTTAAAAAGATCTCATGAATATCAAACTAAAATAGATATACTTTTTAAAGAGAGTTTGAATTAAAATTTGAGATTATTATATAAAATCAAAAGTAAATTCTAAGGGAGGAAATTTCAATGAAAAGAGTGTTAAAAGTAGCTGGATTAACGTTAGTATTTGGGATGGTAGCATTTGGGGCAAACGAAAAGGTTTATAAATTAAAAATGGGATTAGTAGCAAACACAAGTTCAAATGAGTACAAAGCAGCGGAATATTTAGCAAATAATTTAAAAGAAAAATCAAACGGTCAAATTGTAGTAGAATTATATCCAGGAGCTCAACTTGGAGACGATAGATCAATGTTAGAACAATTATCAGCAGGAGTTTTAGATATGGGATTTGCTGAGATTGGAAGATTTAATATATTTTTTCCAGAAGCTCAAGTTTATTCGTTACCATATGTAATTCAAGATTTTGATCATATGAAAAAAGCAACATTTGATACAGAGTTTGGAAAAAATTTACAAAAGAAAATAAATGATAACTTAAACATAGAGATTTTATCTCAAGCTTATAATGGTACGAGACAAACAACAACAAATAGGCCAATAAATGCGATTGAAGATATGAAGGGATTAAAATTAAGAGTTCCTAAAGCTGACGCAAACTTAGAATATGCTAAAAATACAGGAGCATCTCCAACACCAATGGCATTTTCAGAAGTATATTTAGCACTGCAAACAAATTCAGTTGATGGTCAAGAAAATCCATTATCAGCAATTAGAGCTCAAAAGTTCTACGAAGTTCAAAAATATTTAGCAATGACAAATCATATATTAAACGATCAACTATATTTAATTAGTAACTCAAGTATGAAAAAATTACCAAAAAACTTACAAGAATTAGTAAAACAAGAATCAGAGTTAGCAGCACAATATCATACAAAGCTATTTGTGGATGAAGAAGCAGGATTAATCGATTTCTTTAAAGAACAAGGAGTTACAGTTACAAATCCTAATTTAGATCCATTTAGAACTGCAATGCAACCATTTTATGAAGTTTATATGAAGAATAATGGAAAAGTTGGTAAAGCAGGATTAGAAGAGATTATAGCAGTTAAATAGAGAGTGATAGTATAGGAGTTGGATATGAATATAAAACGAATTTTGAATAACTTAGAGGAAATTATAGGAGCTATACTTTTCATAATGATGTTTGCAATACTTGTAGCTCAAATTGTTTTTAGACAAATATTTGATTCTCCTCTAGTTTGGAGTGAAGAGTTAGCTATCTTATTATTTACATACGTAGGAATGTTAGGAGTTAGTATAGGGGTAAAATATAGACAGCATGTATTTATAGATTTTCTATATAATAAATTTTCAGGAAAAGGACTGAAAATAGCTAATACATTTATTCAGTCTGTTGTTTTTATATCGTTAATTGCAATGATTCAAATAGGTTATAAATTATTTTTAAGAAAAAAAATATTCCAATTAATTGCATTAAAAATATCTGCAGGTTGGATGTATGTAGCTCTTCCTTTAATAGCAACATTGATGTTAATACGATTTTTTCAGGTTCTTAGAGAAGACTATAAAGAGGGAAAATTTATTATTTCTCCTAAACATGTAGAGACTGAAAGTGATGAAAAGGTGGTGAGTAAAGAATGTTAACATTAGTAACATTTTTATCGTGGTTTGGGTTAATATTCGTTGGGGTTCCTGTTGGATTCTCATTAGTATTTGCCACATTATTATTCTTTGCACTTACAGATTGGAATGTAGTTTATTTTGTAGGTTCACTTTTAGTTGACAGTTTAGATAGTTTTAGTCTATTAAGTGTTCCATTCTTTGTTTTAACTGGAGTTTTGATGAATAGTTCTGGAATAACAGAGAGAATATTTAGATTTGCTAAGGCTTTATTGGGACATTACACAGGTGGTATGGGGCATGTAAATATATTTGCAAGCTTAATATTTTCAGGAATGTCAGGATCTGCTCTAGCTGATGCAGGAGGGTTAGGACAACTTGAAATAAAAGCAATGAGAGATGAAGGATACGATGATGATTTATGTGGAGGATTAACAGCAGCCTCATGTATAATTGGACCACTAGTTCCTCCAAGTATAACAATGATTATATATGGAGTTATAGCAGATCAATCTATTGCAAGATTATTTTTAGGTGGATTTGTTCCTGGAATAATTTTAACTTTTGCTCTTATGATAATGAACTATTTTATTTGTAAAAAAAGAGGCTACAAAAGAGCTCCTAAAGCAACGATGCAAGAAAGATGGATATCTTTTAAAGAGTCATTTTGGGCATTATTGACACCATTTATAATAATAGGTGGAATTTTCTCAGGATATTTTACACCAACAGAAGCAGCGGTAATAGCAACTTGTTATTCAATGGGATTAGGATTCTTTGTATATAAAGAGTTGACTGTGAAAGGTTTTGTAAAAGATGTTATAGAAACTATAAAAATAAGTGGTGTAACAGTTCTAATGATTATGGGAGTTACTTTCTTTGGTCAAGTTATAGCAAGAGAACAGATTTCAATGAAAATAGCTGAAGTATTTTTAACATTTGGAAAATCTCCATTGATGGTTTTAGTAATGATAAATTTACTACTAATTTTCTTAGGAACATTTATAGAAGCGTTAGCTTTACAAGTTTTAGTTCTTCCAATGTTAATACCAGTGGTAGTTCAATTTGGAATAGATCCAGTATTCTTTGGAGTTTTAAGTACTTTAAATTTAATGATAGGAATTTTAACACCTCCAATGGGAATGGCTTTATTTGTTGTTTCAAGAGTTGGAAAAATACCTGTCAGTACGATAACCCGAGGAGTAATTCCATTATTAATACCAATAATATTAACATTAGTTTTATTAACAATATTTCCACAGATTGTTTTATTTGTACCTAACTTGATATTAGGAGCTTGATAGAGTATGCCTAATATTGATTTGCCATTAGATGAATTAAAAAAATATAGAGGAACCAATCCAACTCCTTTAAATATGTTTGAATTTTGGCAAGAATCATTAGATGATTTGAGAGAAACTGAAGCAGGGGTAGTAATTACTCCTGCAGAGTTTCAAACACCATTATGTGATTGTTATGACTTAACATTTAAAGGAATTGATAATGAAAAAATTTATGTAAAAATGCTATTGCCTAAAAATATATCAAAGCCAGTACCAGCACTAGTAGAATTTCATGGATATGGAGGTAATGGTGGAGATTGGTCTAAAAGAATGGTATACCCAGCATCAGGAATTGCTTATTTTGCTATGGATTGTAGAGATCAAATGGGAAAAAGTGGCGATGAATACTTTAGAACTGGAAATTTAGTTCGAGGTTTGTTAGAGGGACCTAAAAAAAGTTACTATAGAAAAGTTTATTTAGATGCAGTGAGGTTATTAGATATTATTTTTCAAATGAAAGATATTGATAAAACACGTATATCAACTTTAGGTTATTCCCAAGGTGGAGCAATCTCTTTAGTTTCAGCAGCTTTAGAAAATAAGGTGTTTAAAGTATTTGCAATTTATCCATATTTATCAGATTTTAAGAGAATTTGGAATTTAGATTTAGGAGATTTTGCATATCAGGAATTAAGAGATTTTTTTAGATGGTATGATCCACAACATAAAAATGAAAACAAGTTCTTTGAAACACTAGGATATATAGATGTAAAAAATTTTGTAGAAAATATAAAGGGAGAGGTGACAATGGTAACTGGATTAATGGATAGAGTATGCCCACCATCAACACAATTTGCAGTTTATAATAATATAAAAAGTAAAAAAGAGCATATTATTTATCCAGATTTTGGTCACGAGAACATTAACGGACTAGAGGATCTAATTTATCAGTGGGCCTTAAACTTATTAAAATAAAAAACTTGGAGGAAAAAATGAAAGGTATTTATTCAGCATTACTAATCTCTTTTGACGAAAATGGAAACTTAGATGAAAAAGGAACAAGAAATATTGTAAGATACAATATTGATGAAATGAA
The DNA here is from genome assembly GCF_000479045.1 of Cetobacterium somerae ATCC BAA-474. NCBI lineage: Bacteria > Fusobacteriati > Fusobacteriota > Fusobacteriia > Fusobacteriales > Fusobacteriaceae > Cetobacterium > Cetobacterium somerae. The sequence continues at coordinate 7,103 of NZ_KI518151.1, read as the reverse complement.
AGTGGATGGATTATATGTAGGTGGAAGTACCGGTGAAAACTTTATGATTTCAACAGAAATGAAGAAAAGAATTTTTGAAATTGTAAAAGATGAGGCTAAAGATGATGTAAAATTAATTGCACAAGTAGGATCAATTAATTTATACGAAGCTGTTGAGTTAGGGAAATATGCAACTGAATTAGGATATGATTCATTATCAGCAGTAACACCATTTTATTATAAATTTGATTTTGAAGAGATTAAAAATTACTATATGACAATAGTAAATGAAACTAACAACAATATGATAATCTATTCAATTCCTTTTTTAACTGGAGTTAATATGAATGTTGAGCAATTTGGAGAGTTACTTTGTCACGATAAAATTATTGGAATTAAATTTACAGCAGGAGATTTCTACCTTCTAGAGAGAGTTAGAAAAGCTTTCCCTCATAAATTAATCTATGCAGGATTCGATGAGATGTTATTACCAGCAGTGGCATTAGGTGTAGATGGAGCAATAGGAAGTACATATAATGTGACAGGAAAGATAGCTAGAGAAGTTTTTGATGCAACAAAAGCGGGAGATTTAGTTACTGCAAGAGAAAGACAAACTTATTTAAATGATATAATCGAAGCAATTTTAGGAAATGGACTTTATCAAACAATAAAGGAAATTTTAAAGTTAAAAGGTGTAGATGCAATAGGATATTGTAGATTACCAATGAAAAAATTATCAACAAAAAAAATAGAAGCAGCAAAAGAGATTGGAAGAAACTTTTTATAGGAGATAATTAATGAATATAATAGCCATAGACATTGGAGGAACAGAGATAAAATATGGCTTAGTTAGTTTAAGAGGGGAAGTTATATTCTCCTCTTCTTTACTAACTGAGGCTTCAAAAGGTGTAGAGCAATTATTAGAAAAAATTTATAAGATAATTGAAGAACTAAAAAATGAGAAAACTATAGGAATAGGAGTATCTGCTACAGGACAAATAGATGGAAGAATAGGAAAAGTTGTAGGTGGAACAAACTTAATTCCAGGATGGATAGGAACAAATTTAGTAGAAATATTGGAGAAAAAATATAGAATTCCAGCAGTTTTAGAAAATGATGTAAATTGTGCTGCATTAGGTGAAATGTGGATGGGAGCAGCAAAGGGAAAAGAAAACTTTCTATGTCTCACAATAGGAACAGGAATAGGTGGAGGTATAGTTTTAAAAGGTGAGCTTTTAAGAGGAGAAAGTAGTGTTGCAGCAGAATTTGGTCACATACAGATTGTAAAAAATGGAGTCCAATGTGGCTGTGGAAGCAAAGGGTGTTATCAAAGTTATGCATCAATGACAGCACTTTTAAGATTAGCAGAAGAAAAAATTGGGAAAAAATTAAATGGAAAAGAAATCTTTAATGAAGTTCATAAGAATAACATAAAATATAAAGAAGTTGTTGATGAATGGGCTGACTATTTTACTGATGGATTAGCAACTTTAATCTATATATTTAATCCTTCACTTATTGTAGTTGGAGGTGGAGTATCTAAACAAGGTAGTTTTTTAAAAGAAATTTTTCAAAAGAGTTTAGAAAAAAAAGTAATGAAAAATTATTTAGAGATTCTTGAAATAAAAATGGCTGAAAGAGGCAATGATGCAGGAATGTTAGGAGCTTCATATTTACTTTTAGAAAAAATAAAATAAAAAATTTCAAAAAAACTATTGACAAAAAAAACTTTTCATTTTACAATTAATCTCATATAACAGTAAAAAAATTGAATAGAAAATCGGATGAAGGTATAGGGAGAGCGCCAAATTGGCCACCGAAGAAGTGAATCTTTCAGGTTAGTTGAAAAACTTGAGGACCTATACTGGACGAGCCTCTGGAGAGACTCTATGAGCACCGAAGGAGCAAACCCAAATATAATTTGTATTTGGACTAAACTCTCAGGTAAAAGGACAGAGGAATTATGCAATAAAAGTTTTTTTGTATTAAACTATTTTTTGTGTATAATTCTTTTTTAATTCCAGAAGGTATTTTTTGAAATACCTTCTTTTTTTATTCAATTTTGCATTTAAAAAAATAGGAGGAAATTAAAATGCAAGATTTCGTAATGAGTATTAATAGTTTTTTATGGGGAAATTTTTTGATTATTTTGTTAATGGGAACAGGAATATATTTTACTTTAAAGTTAAATTTTATTCAGATTAGAAAATTTGGAGAAGGAATAAAGCATGTAACTGGATCAATAAATTTAAATGGAAAAGCAGCAGATAAAAATGGTATGTCATCATTCCAAGCTTTAGCTACAGCGGTGGCAGCTCAAGTTGGAACAGGAAACTTAGCAGGAGCAGCAACAGCAATAGCCTCAGGAGGACCTGGAGCAATATTTTGGATGTGGGCAAGTGCATTCTTTGGTATGGCAACAGTTTATGTAGAAGCAATATTAGGACAAGTTTTCAAAAGAAGAGTAGATGGTCAAATAACAGGGGGGCCAGCATACTATATTGAAAATTCTATTAAAAATAAAAAAATTGCAAAAGGATTATCATATTTCTTTGCAGTAGCTTGTATAGCAGCTTTGGGGTTAATGGGAAATGCAGTTCAAGCAAATTCGATATCAGCAGCTTTTAATAAAGCTTTTGGTGTCTCACCAGCTCTTGTTGGAATTGTTGTATCTGTTTTAGCAGGATTTGTTTTCTTTGGAGGAATAAAAAGAATAGCTTCTGTTACTGAGAAAATAGTACCTATCATGGCTGGATTATATATAGCAGCATGTATTGTAATAATAGTAATAAATTATCAAGAAGTAATTCCAGCTATAACATCGATTTTCTATTCAGCGTTTAATCCTCAAGCAGCACTTGGAGGAGCTATGGGAGTGACAGTGAAGCAAGCAGTAAGATATGGAGTTGCAAGAGGGTTATTTTCAAATGAAGCTGGAATGGGGTCAACACCACATGCTCATGCAATAGCAAAAGTATCACATCCAGGGGAACAAGGAATTGTGGCAGTAATAACTGTATTTATAGATACTTTCGTAGTATTAACAGGAACAGCACTTGTAATTCTAACATCAAAAATTTCATTGACATCAGGAGCAGGAATTGTATTAACTCAAGGAGCATTTAGCGCAACGTTAGGAGTATTTGGAGATACGTTTATCGCAATCTGTTTATTATTCTTTGCTTTTTCTACAATTGTGGGATGGTATTTCTTTGGAGAAGCTAATGTTAGATATATCTTTAAAAGTAAAAAATCAGTTAATGTATATAGAGCAATAGTTATGATAATGATTGTTATAGGATCAATGATGAAAGTTGAATTAGTATGGGAATTAGCTGATATGTTTAATGGAATGATGGTTTTACCAAATCTAATAGCACTTTTATCACTTGGTAAATATGCTAGAAGTGCAATGAAAGAGTATGATAAAATTCCTGAAGAGAAGGTAGAAGAAATTATAGCTTAAAAATTGAGTGAAAAATGAGAAAAAAGTGATTAAAATTAGTATTAAGTGTATTTTTTTATTGACATAAAATAGTAGTATACAGTATAATTCATATAAGATTATTAATTAAGAAGGGTGGATTATATGAAAAAATTTATAATGTCAATGTTGGTAGTTTTATCAGCAGTAGCTTTTGGAGCTGAAGTAAAAGAAGGAACTGGATTAGGATATGCAGATGATATAAAAGTGGCAGTAACAATGGATGGAGACAAAATTGTTGCAATCGAAGTAAAAGAGAATAGCGACACTCCAGGAATTGCAAATCCAGCAATTGAGCAATTAACAAAGAAGGTTATAGAGGCACAATCATCTCAAGTAGATACAGTAGCAGGAGCTACATATACTTCTGAGGGATTCTTAGAAGCAGTAAATAACGCAACAGGAAAGTAATTGATTAATTAACAAAGCTGAGATTAATATCTCAGCTTTTTTTTATAAAAAATTCAGGGGAGAGAACATGAAAAGAAGTACATTAGTAATTTTAGGTACAGTAGCATTATCAGTTTTAAGTTTTTCACAAGAGGGAATGGGAAGAAATAACAAAAAAAGCAGAGTAGATTATTCTAAAGAAAACTTAGTAGGAGTAGATACATATAGTTTTCATGAAGAGGAGAGATTAAAAAATAGTGGTTCAACAGGATTTTTAGAAATTGGAATGGATACAATGATTTTTGAAAGATCAGTGGATGAAAAAAATAGAGTAGAACCATATTTAGGATTTGAATTTTTTCCTTTTGAAAATTCAAATTTTTATATAGATGGAAAAACATCATATAGACATGAGTATAGTAGTTCAGAAAAAAGATATAATAAAACAATGGTAGAACTTTATGGAGGATCTGTATATAGAAATGGAAAATTTTTCTTGAACTATAAACTAGGGGTTAGACAAGATGAGCTTAAACATACAAAAGTTCAACATTCAACAACACTAAGATTTATTCCAAAAGCAACGTATGATTTTACAGATAAATTTGGATGGTATTTAAAAGGAGCAGTAGGGTATGCAAAGGTTAAAGGAGATGAAAGAGATCAAATAACTCAGGCATTTAACTTGCCATTTCAAAATGAAAATTATGTGAATAAAATAGAAACAGGATTGAGTTATAGAGTAAATAAGACAAAATTATCACTAGGAGTTGTAAATAAATCAAAAGAAGAATACGCTGGTGAAAATATTAGATGGTCTTATTTAGCTAAAGTTGACCATAATTTATATACAACAAAGACTTTACAAGTAAGGCCCTATGTTTGGGGATTTTTAAATCCTGAAGTTGAAACAGGTGGAAATAAAAATAAAACAACATTCCATAATGAATTAGGTGCAATGGTTGGAACAAGAGCTATTTGGAACCCAATGGTTGATTTTTCAATAACAGCTGATGTAGTTTATTTAGCCCAATATAAAAATGTTTCAAACAATGGGCAACCATCTGGTGGAAATAGTAATAGTAAATCAACAGGAAAACCTGGAAGTGGTTCTGGTGGAGGAAACTCTGGTGGAGGAAACTCTGGTGGAGGAAATGGAGGCGGTTCTGGTTCAGGTAGTGGAGGTGGATCTGGAACAGGACCTGGAAGTGGAACAGGTGGAGGATCAAAAAGTATAAAAAGATCTGTAGAAGAATCTATAATAATAAGATTAGGATTTAAAAAGTATTTTTAAAAATAGATAAATATTTGATATAATAACCTTAATAAAATATAAGAGGTGTTAGCTTATGAAGAGGTTATTAATTATTGAGGATGAAAAAGAATTGGCTCTCTCTTTAGAGAGTCATTTTTTTAATCTAAATATAGAGATAAAAATTGCTTTGAACGGAGAGATAGGAATAGAGTTTTTTGAAAGTTTTAAACCAGACTTAGTACTTTTAGATGTTAACTTACCATTAAAAAATGGATGGGAAGTTTGTGAATATATTAGAAAAAAATCAGAGATTCCAATAATAATGATGACAGCAAGAGACTCTGAATTAGATGAGATTCATGGATTAGAAATAGGAGCAGATGATTATATTATAAAACCGTTTAGTATAAATGTTCTTTCGACTAAAATAAAAAAATATTTAAAATTAAATATTCAACAAGAGTATCTATATAAAGATATGGAGTATTCTTTTAAAGATGAAATATTAAAAATAAAAAATGAAAGAGTAAATCTTTCAACAAGAGAGCAAAATTTATTAGAATATTTTATAAAAAATAGAAATAAACCTTTAAGTAGAAATAATATTTTATTGGAGATTTGGGGGATAGATAACGAATTTGATGAGAGAGCCTCAGATACGCTTGTTAAAAGATTAAGAAAAAAACTAGGTGATTATGAGGAGCTAATAGGAACAGTAAGAGGAGTGGGGTATATCTTTGAAGAGAGATAGTTTATCAAAGAAAATTTTTCTGTATTCAGCATTAATAATAGTAATTGCAATGAGTATAAGCTACACTATAAGTGTATTTTTTTTAGAACGTCATTTTATTTCAGAAAGGAAAGAGGAGTTTCCTAAAATCGCAAGAGAAGTTGAGTATTTAATCTCTAATAGTAAAAATCTAGATTTAGAGAATTATATAAAAAACTTAAAAGAAAAAAAAGATATAACAGTTTTAATTATGGCTGAAGGTGAAAAAAAGTGGATAAATAATAGAGGTGGGAGCGGAAGTGGTTTTTTAATTGAAAATTTAGAGAGTAAAAAATTCTTTATAAAAAATCAAAGGCTGACAGAAGCTAAAATTTTATTATATAATGAAAAAATTAAAAATAGATGGGTGTCTATAAGAACCTCGTTATCCATTTTAAATTATTATAAAAAAGAGATTGGTTATTTTAATTTATTAGGTGCTTTTATAGCAATTTTTATAAGTTTAATTTTTGGAAAATTATTTTCTAAGAAGTTTGTAAGAGATATAGAAATATTGCAAAATAATACAAAAGAGATATCCAAATTGAATTTTAAATCTAACTTAGAAATAAAAAGAGATGATGAATTAGGTGAGCTTAGCGAAAATATAAAGGTAATGAGTGAAAAATTAGAAATAGCAATCAATGATTTAGAATCATTTGTCTCTAATACATCTCATGAATTAAAAACTCCAATTACAATAATTTCATCTAAAGTTCAAGTTTTAATGAAAAATGAAAATGTAGATTTAGAGACATTAGAAACTTATAAAACTATACTAAGAGAGAGCTATTATACTAAAGAATTAATTTCAAAGCTATTAATTTTATCAAAATTGGATGTTTTAAAAAGTATAAAAAATGAAAAAGTTGAATTAAAAGAGTTGATTCTAAAAATAGTAGAACGTTATGATTATATAGAGCTTTCTAAAAATTTAATTGTCAATTTAGATATAGAGGAAACAAAAGTATGTATAGATAAAGAATTTTTACAAATTGCATTGGAGAATATAATTCAAAATAGTCTAAAGTATTCTGAAGATGATAAAGAGGTAAATATAGAGTTAAAAAATAATATCTTAAAAGTAACAAATAAAATGTTACCAAATAAAAATATGGATTTAGAAAAAATATTTATTCCTTTTAATAGAGGAGAAAACTTTTCAAGAATAGATGGAAATGGTTTAGGCTTAACTTTAGTAAAAAAAATATTTTTATTATTAAATA
>NZ_KI518150.1 GCF_000479045.1 Cetobacterium somerae ATCC BAA-474 | reverse complement strand
GTGATTGGTTCGACTCCGATAAGCGGCACCATAAAAAGTTATTAACTCCTTATAGAAGGAGTTTTTTTTTATTTTTTGTAACATTTCTTTTTTTAATAAAAAAATATAGTATAATTTAATAGAAGTATATATAGAAAAAACATTTGGGGGGAATATGAAAAATATATTAATACTATTGCTTTTGATTTATACAAATATAATGGCAACAAAAAATGTAGTAACTTTAAAATATAAATCCAATGAACCGTTATTAGGAAAGGGGCATTACCTCGTTCTTTCTGATATTCCAATTCCAACCTATCCAAATACAGTTGGATATTTTTCAACTGTAGATATTTTAGGAAAAAATTTGAAGATAGATAAAAATTTAGAGAAAGTTATAATTAAAAAAGGCAAAGAAATAATAAAAGAAAAAAGTGTTATTTGGGATAAATATACTTTTCAAATGGAGAAAATAGATTTAGATGGCTTGATTATAGAGTTAAAATGGAAAAGTTTAAATAGACAAAAAATGGAATTAATGATTTATGAATGGGATTTAAAAGAAAAAGAATATGAATTAGAAATAGAATATAGATATCCTGACAAAATTGAGACACAAGTTCTGAAGATAGAAATGCCTAATTTCAATTCGGATATATATTTAGATTTTGATTATAAAAATCCAATTTTGAAAAAACAAGAGTATGGAAAAAAATATTTGATAGTTAAAAAAATACAATTAAATGATTATAATTTAGAAATAACAAAAAGTGAAAATAAATTAGATGGATTAAGATTGATTTTAAAGCCAGAAGGGGTAATAGAAGGAGATAATCAAGATACTAATTATTATAGAAATACTGTTAAAGTTGTCCCTTTGATAGAGAAATATCCAGGAGTTTTTCTTGAGGAGTTAGATTATGGTAATATATTTAAAAATTCAAATGAAATTTTTATAGGAGTAGAGCTACCAAAAGATTTAAATTATAATAAGACTTACAAAATTTCAGGAGATATTTTGAGTATAGCTTATAAAAATAAAAAAAATACGTTGATAGATAAAATAGTTATTTTAAGTGGTAAAAAGGAGATTTTTAAAATCATAGGAATAACTAAAAATTATAATAGTCAGGATAAAATACAGATAGGTGATTCAGAAAAAAATAATAAATATTATGAAGTTGAATCTTCAAATATTATAAATAAAAACTATAAAAACTTGAAAATAAAACTTAATAATATTGAAGAGGTTATAGATAATTTAGGAAATTCTAGAGTAATATTGTTTGAAAATATGAAAATTAAAGTTGAGAATGGAAAAGTTTTTGTTTCCATTGATGAGTTGGAAAAATTTGAACAAGGTCAAGAAATTACATATGATATATTAAATAAAAATAATGAAATAATAGATAAAATAAATTTAAAATTTTATATGGAGAATTAAAGCTGAACATGTTAGAATAGGAAATAATAATAAAGAAGAGGTGAAAAAATGAAGAAGCTACTATTGTTTTTAATTACAACTATGTTATTTGTAGGATGTTTTGGAAAAAAAGAGGATATAAGTTCTCAAATTATAGGGAATACATATATTCTTCAAGGTGTTCTTCCAGAAAGTGAAATTGATATTAATTTTGAGAAAGATAAGGTTTCTGGAACTTCAAGTGTTAACAGATATTTTGCAAACTATACATTAGAAGGAAATAAAATTTCAATTCAAGAGCCTGGATCTACTAGAATGATGGGACCTGAAAATTTAATGATACAAGAGCAAGAGTATTTAAAAAATCTTAAAGATTCAAAAGAGATTGAGGTAACAAAAGATGGGATTATACTACTTACAAATTCAGGAGTAAAATTAAATTTTGTTAAAAAATAATAGATTTCTTTTGAAAATATTACTTTTGTTCGTTTTAATTATATTCACAGGATGTTCATCAGCTAGGATTAGTGAAAGAGAAAGAAATGAAAGAACTGCTAAAATAACCGCTTTTTATAAAAGTTGGAAAGGGACTAGATATAGGCTAGGAGGTACAACTAAAAGCGGAGTGGATTGTTCAGCTCTAATGCAGCACCTTTATAAAGAAAAGTTTTCAAAGAAATTGCCAAGAACAACTAAAAATATGGCCCAAGAGGGAGATAAAATAAAAAAACCTAATTATTGGGAAGTTGGTGATTTAGTCTTTTTTAAGATTGGATGGAGAAAAACTCATCATGTTGGAGTTTATTTAGGTAATAATAAATTTATGCATGCATCAACATCAAAGGGTGTTGTAATTTCTGAGATAGATGGTTATTGGAATAATCATTTTTGGCAAGTTAGAAAAGTTTTATAATTAGAGAAGAAGTAGATATTCTGCTTCTTTTTTTTATAATATAAAAAAGAAGTCAAAATGAAAAAAATATTCAAATAATAAATGTTATATTCAAATAATTGACAAAATAAATTTAAAGTATTATATTATAAAAGTATTTTAAATGCCAAAAGGCTTAATAGAGGAAGATGGGTGAGAATCCCACGCAGCCCCAAGCTACTGTATTGTGGACGAAACTGATAGAACCACTGGATTATAAAATCTGGGAAGGGTTAGGAGTAGGATGAAACTAAGTCAGGAGACTTATTTAAAATTTAGTTTTTTATTTTTCGTGGGGGAAAGATGAGAAAGAAGAGTGTATTTTATAATACAATTTTTTGTAATTAAATAAAAACTTCTAATTTCTAATAAAAACTAAAGTTTAATGGGCTTTTGATTTTTATTAGATTTTTTAATTATCTAATATTTTTCTATATTGAGTAATTGTCATTTAAGAAGAAAATCAAATGGGAGGAAAGATGAGTAGAAAAATATTAGGAATAAGTTATTTGTTATTTTCCATCATATCTTTTGGTGAGAATACTAATAAAGTTATCAAATTAAGTGATAGTGTTATAACAACAGAAAATTTTGAAACCACTGTTAGGGATACATCTGCAAATATAAGTATTGTTACTTCACAAGAGATTAAAGATAGTGGAGCAAAAGATTTAGTAGATGTATTGAAAAATGTACCAGGAATAAGAGTGACAAGATATGCAGGAACAATAAAGTTTGATATAAGAGGATTAAATTCTATGTATAGTGATCGGAACTCTTTAATAACCTTAGATGGAGTACCAGTATCATCTAGTCAGATATCTAATTTACCTTTAGCTATGATTGATAGGGTAGAGGTTATTCCTGGAGGAGGAAACATACTTTACGGAGATAAAGCAATCGGTGGTGTAATAAATGTATTGACTAAAAATGTTGAAAATAAAGATTTTTATGGAAATATTTTTGGTGATTATGGAAGTTATAATACTAGAAAATATGGATTTCTTTATGGTGCAAAAATAACAGATAAATTTTTAGCTGAAGTAGCTTTTGTTGAAGATAGCAATAATGGATGGAGAGAACATGAAGATTTTAGAAATCATTCATTTAATTTAAAAGCTAAATATCTTTTGAAAAATGGAGAGATAGAGTATAAGTATACTTATAATAGAGATAAAAATAAATTAGGAGTAGCTGTTCCAAGATATATATCTGATAACGATAGAAAAAATCCTGGGAAAATTTCAGGTTCAAAATATGAGTCTAATGATAACTATTTAAAAATTTCTAAAAATATATCTTCAGATACAGAATTCCTAATATATGGAAACTATTATTATAGAAAAAATAGTAATTTTAATAGATATGCAGGAAACAAATATTATGGAAGCTTTAAAAGAGATGGAGATGATGAGCGAAAGTATGTAAAAGCTCAAATAAAACATAATTATAGTCCAGATGGGTATTTTATAGTGGGTATGGACTATTTAGATGAAGCTTTTAAACCTTATTCAGTTGGAAAGGAGTATAAGAAGGTAACAGGATTAGGGGAGAATGGTAAGGATAAGATAATGGGATATAAAAATGTACAGTCAGGGAATTCCACTAAAGAAAACTTTGGAACATTTTTTATGAATAAGTATGAGGTTGGTAAATTACAATTGAGTCAAGGAATAAGATATGACTATTCAAAATATAATTTTTATTGGAGAGACGCGAGTTTAAATAATTGGAATAAAATTGGAACGAAAGATGATAGTAAATATAATAATTACTCTTATGAATTAAGTGCTAACTATTTATATTCTGACACAGGTTCTACTTATATCTCATATAATAGAGCTTTTAGAACTCCGACAGCTTCTGAAATGAGATATACAAAAAATTCAGAGAAATTAAAGCCTCAAGTTCAAGATACAATTGAGATAGGACTTAAAGATTTTCTTAATGACACATATTTATCTATTTCTACATTTTATAAAAAAACACATGATGAGATATATTCAGCTATACCACCAGAGTTTTCAGGTATGGTAAACTATAACATTGGAAAAACTGAAAGAGTTGGATTTGAAGGAGTTGCTGAACACTATATAGATAAATTAACTTTAAAGTCATCTATAACTTATATAAAAAGTAAAATAGTAGACGGTGAATATGCAGGTTCTGAGATGCCAAGCGTACCCAATTGGAAAATAACAGGTGGATTAACATATGATTTTACTGAAAAATTTTCTACAACTTTTGAAGGTGTCTACTATAGTCAATCGTATGATTTAGATGATTTAGAAAATTTAAGAGGTAAAAATTCCGGTGAATATATAACCTTTGATTTATCTGCTTATTATAAAATAACTTCTGATTTTATGATAACAGGTAGAATTGAAAATATATTTGATGAAAAGTATGACGAATATGCAGGATATTGGGATGATAATTATGAGAATAATGAATGGAAATTTAGACGACAATACTATCCTGCAATAGGTAGAACACTAACAATAGGTATTTCGTATACGTTTTAAAAGGAAGAGGAAATGAAAATATTAAGAGAAATATTGGAAGATGCAAAAAATAAAATAGTGAAGTTGAATGGAGAAAGATTATGCAATCAAACCTCTAATTCATGTGGTTGTTGCAATTGGGATTATTCATTAATATCCTTAGATGAAAAGAGAGAGATAGTAGAGTTTTTAAGAAAAAATAATGAAGTAAAAGAAAAAGTATTGAAAAATAAACTAGAGGAAAGTGTTTGCTATTTTCACGATAAAGAACTAGGAAAATGTTTGATATATAAATTAAGGCCGATATGTTGTAGATATATATCATATAAAATCTATGAAAAAGATGATTGTTTTAAAACTTGCTCTCCTTTAGAACCTTGTAGAAAGAGTTGTTCAACAGTTATAAGATTAGAAAAAAAAGATGTTAGAATAGAAAAATACCCTTTAAAAAGTTATCAGCTAAATGATGAAAGATATTATTTTATAGACGATAAGGTTATAGAAGAATATAAGGAATATAAAAATAAACAAAATGTGAAGTTAAACAGTGTGATAGAAGAGATAAAAAAGTGATTGCTATAGCAATCACTTTTTTGATAATCTGTAGTTAAAAATAGCTGCTCCAATAATTATTAATCCACCAATCAGACTTAAAGTATCTGGAATTTCTTTCCAAAACATAAACCCGATTATAGCTGAAAATATAATACTTAAGTACTGGTATATAGAAACCTCACTAGCTAAAGCATATTTATAAGCGTATGCTAAACCAATTTGTCCAACAGTTGCAAAAATACCAGTTAAAATAAGATAAAATAATTGGACACCACTAGGAATAACAAATCCTTGTATTAACATAGGTGGAATCATTCCTACCATGGAAAAAGCTGAAAACCATAAAACTAAAGTTGATGGTTCTTCCATAGTTCTAAGATATCTAACTAAAGTATAGGCACCACCAGCAAAAATAGCTGACAAGAATCCTGCTAGAGCTGGAAGCATTTCAAAACTAAATTTAGGTTTGATAACAAGAAGAGCTCCAAATAATACAACGATTAAAATAGGGATTTGATGCCTTTCAAGTTTTTCTTTTAAGAATAGAGTTGCAAAAATAGTTACAAAGAATGGTGAAAGTTTATTTAATAAAGCTGAATCAGCTAAATAGAGTTTGTTTATGCAATAAAAATATAAAACTGCACCAGTTAACCCGATAACACATCTGTAAACCATAAATAATCTACTTCTATTACTACTTCCCCAAATATTTATATTTTGTCCTCTCATTGTAAAAAGTAACATAACTACACCAATAAGATTTCTAAAAAAAAGTTTTTCAAAAGTCGAGATATCGCTACCAATAAATTTAACTGTAGCTCCCATTAGTGCCATCCCTAAAGCAGAGATACACATCCAAATTGTGCCTTTTAATCTATCATTCATATATAACCTCCTAAAGTAAAAATATTATAACATGAAAAAATGTTAATTTCTACTTAATAAGTATAAAAAAAAGAGCCTATTGGCTCTTTTTGAATTATTCAACAGTTACTGATTTTGCTAGATTTCTAGGTTTATCTACATCGATACCTTTATCTACTGATGTAAAGTATGATAAAAGCTGTAACGGAATAATAGCTAATAGAACAGAGAAAACATCTTCAATATCTTCTACGCCGATAAACTCATCAGAAACGTCAATAGCTTCTTCACAAGATTTTCTTGCAACAGTTATAATATGTGCTCCTCTAGCTTTAAGTTCTTTAATATTTGATATTGTTTTTTCTAAAAGATTTGATTGCATTCCGATAACTACAACGGGTGTTCCCGGTTCGATTAAAGCTATTGAACCGTGCTTTAACTCTCCAGCAGGAAAGGCTTCAGTATGAATATATGTAATCTCTTTCATTTTTAATGATCCTTCTAGAGCTGTAGCAAAATCAACACCTCTTCCAATATAAAAACCATTATGCTTATCTTTCATAAAGTTTGCAACATTTTTAATAATTTCGGTATTATCTAAAGTAGTTTTAATTTTTTCTGGAATACTATATAAAGAAGATACTAACTTTTCTACTTTTTCTTTAGTTAATTTTCCTTTTTTCTCAGCTAAATATATAGCTAATAATTGAAAAATAGTCACCTGTGTTGTATAAGCTTTAGTAGAAGCAACTGCAATTTCAGGACCAGCCATAGTATAAATTGTGTTATGAGCTTCTCTTGAAATAGTTGAACCAACAACGTTAGTAATAGCTAATGTTTTTGCACCTCTAGATTTTGCTTCTTTTAAAGCTGCAAGTGTATCTAAGGTTTCACCAGATTGGCTTACAAAAATAGCTAAGGTATTTTCGTTAACAAAAGGATTCATATATCTATATTCAGATGCAATTTCAACTAAAGAGTTAATTCTAGAAATTTCTCTTAAAGCATATTGTCCTTGTAATCCAGCATGATACGCAGTTCCACAAGCGACAATATGAATCATATCAAATTTATTGATTTCATCATCAGATAAAACATCAGAGAAGTCAATGATTCCATTGTGAACTCTTCTATTCAAAGTTTCTTCGATAGATTTTGGCTGTTCGAAAATTTCTTTAATCATAAAATGAGGGAAGCCAGCTTTAGTAGCCTGCTCGTAGTCCCATTCAATAACTTTAATTTCTCTTCTTACAGAATTTAAAGTTTTGTCAAAGATTTCAATAGAGCTAGCAGTTAATCTAGCGATATCTCCATCTTCTAAAAAATACACATTCTTAGTATATTTTAGAAGTGCAGGGACATCAGATGCGATAATGTTTTCATTTTCACCAACTCCGATTACAAGTGGACTATCCTTTCTTGCACAGATAATTTCATCTGGAAAATCTTTATGAAGAATTCCAAGAGCATAACTCCCTCTAAGCTGTTTTATAGCTTCTGTAACAGCATTAAAAAGGTTTCCTTTATAAAGAGAATGAATAAGATGCGCAACCACTTCGGTATCTGTGTCAGAATTGAATCTATAACCCTTTTCAATAAGTTCATTTTTTAATATTGAATAATTTTCAATAATTCCGTTATGAACTACTGCAATAGACATATCTTCACTAAAGTGAGGATGAGAATTTCTATCAGATGGCTCACCATGAGTAGCCCATCTTGTATGACCGATTCCAATATGAGAGTCTAAATCCATTCCCTCTAGGTGAGTTTCTAAATTTTTTAGTTTACCTTTTTTCTTTTCAACTATAATTTTAGAATCCTTTATAATTGCGATACCAGCTGAGTCGTATCCTCTGTACTCAAGTTTTTCCAACCCTTGTAAAACAACGCTTTTAGCATCTCCTTTTCCTATGTAACCAACAATTCCACACATAAAAAATCCTCCTTAAAATATTTAATTTTCAATGTTCTTTATATTTAAGAAGAATCACTACTTACTTTCCTTTGTCCTAAAAGTCACCTTTTAGATTTGTAGAAGGTCTAAGGTTGTAGTCACCTCTGGAATACCCGCCGAATGTTCGATGATTCCAGTCCTCGTCAACTTAAAAAGTTCTGGCGCTTAGTTTCTTTTTAATTCTCCTAAATATAGAGTCATTCAATGGTATCATAAGTTGAAAAAAGTTGCAATAAAAACTTTTTTATAAAAAAATAAAAAACTTGTTGACTTTTACTGAAAAAAATGGTACTATTATTTTGTTGAAAGCGAAAGCGAGAAATCAACGCCTGGGTGGCGGAATAGGTAGACGCACA
>NZ_KI518149.1:4893-5387 GCF_000479045.1 Cetobacterium somerae ATCC BAA-474 | reverse complement strand
TAATTGATATTAGCTAAATCAGTACTTAAAACTTCTTGATATTTAGGCTCATCTTTCATGATTCTAGCTATTGTATCTATGGTAAGTTTTACTATATTGATATTTTGCTCCTCATTAAACCCACCAATGTTATATATCTCGTGTGCTTTAGCATTAGATATAACCATATCAATACCTTTACAGTGATCCATTACATATAACCAGTCTCTTACATTATCTCCCTTTCCGTATACAGGAAGTTTCTTTCCAGCTAAAATATTTTTAATAATTAGTGGAATTAGCTTCTCTGGGAAGTGATATGGTCCATAGTTATTGCTACATCTTGTTATATTAAATGGAAACTTATATGTTTCTCCATAGGCCATAACTATCATATCAGATGCTGTTTTAGATGCTGAATATGGACTTCTTGGATCTAGTGGAGTAGATTCTGTAAACATCTTCTCTCCATAAGTTTGAAGGTTTTTTCTTCCAGTTGCAATTTTAGCAACAGC
>NZ_KI518149.1:961-4793 GCF_000479045.1 Cetobacterium somerae ATCC BAA-474 | reverse complement strand
GTCCAGAAAGTTTTAGCAACTTCCATTAGATTTTGCGTTCCAAGTATATTTGTCTCTAAAAATATCTGAGGATTTTCTATACTTCTATCTACATGACTCTCTGCTGCAAAGTTTACAACATAATCGATATCATGTTGCATAAATATATTTTCAACTAGTTCTCTATTACAGATATCTCCCTTAACAAAAGAAACTCTTGAGTCTTTTAACTCCTCTCTTATTGTTCCAAGATTTCCTGCATAAGTTAGTTTATCTAGTACAACTAACTTTATATCGTTATGCTTTTCTAACATATATTTAACAAAGTTTGCACCAATAAACCCTGCTCCACCTGTTACTAAATAAGTTTTTCCAACCTTTAAATACTCATCAACTCTACTACGCCAGTTAGGTATTTTTATTCGCAAAATATTCTCTATTTTTCTGCTACTTAATTTTGAATATTTAGGTCTAATATCATAAGATGTAAAATCTAAACATCTTCCCTCTAAAATATTTCCTTTATATCCTAACCTTTCTAAAATATATTTTCCTTGTTCATAACGAGATGTTTCTTCAGAACCACTTAGATGATATATTCCATAATCTCTATCTCTTAAATTTAATATTTTCCAAGTTATTTCAACTATATCTTTTGTACTTGTAGGAGATGATATTTGATCTGTAGCTATTTTTATACTCTCTCTAGTATTAGCCCAAGTTTTTACCTGTTCTATAAAGTTTTTACCCTCTTCACCAAAAACCCAAGATACTCTAAAAATAAAAGTTTTTCGATTTTCTTCTAAAGCTAATCTCTCTCCTAAAGCTTTACTACGCCCATAGACAGATATTGGATTTATCTCATCCTCTTCGATGTATTCATTACCTTTATTTCCATCAAAAACAAAGTCTGTAGAATATGTTACAAACTCAATCTTTCTTTCTCTACATATTTTAGCTAAATTTTCAACTGCATAGGCATTTATCATATATGCACTATCCTTTTCCTCTTCAGCTTTATCAACTAAATTATATGCAGCGCAGTTAATTACTAAACCTACATCATTTTTTAAAATATAATCTCTCACTTTATCAAAATCAGTTATATCCAACTCTAGTCTATTTGGTGCTAAGAAATCTATACTATTTTTCTTAAAAAATCTTTGAAACTCTGTAGCTAATTGTCCTGCTCCACCTGTTATCAGTATCAATTTATCTCACCACCTTTTTCTAAAAACTCTTTTAGTGTACTTTGGTTTTTATCTTTTTCAGATATTATTAGATCCTTCACTTTTAAACCATACTTTTCTAGTTCCCAATCTATCTTCAAATCTTTATCACTCCACAATACTCCTGACTCAAAAGCTGGTGCATAGAAATCTGTACATAGATACTCTATCTCTGTATCATCTTGTAGTGTTAAAAAACCATGAGCAAAACCTTTAGGTACAAACAGCATTTTTTTGTTATTTTCACTTAAAACTATTTTAAAATATTTTCCAAAGGTTTCACTACCCTTTCTTAAATCTACAACAACATCTAAAATCTCTCCTTTTAATACTCTTATTAGTTTTCCTTGAGCTTGCTGTTTTTGAAAATGTAACCCTCTCAATACTCCAAAACTACTTTTAGAGTGATTTCCTTGTACAAACTCCTCATCTATTCCATATTTTAAAAGTTGTTGTTTATTGAAGAATTCATAAAAAAATCCTCTTTCATCACTATATATTTTTGGTTCTATTACCACTAGTCCTGTCATCATAAAATCACCTCATAAAAAAATAACCATGAATTAATCATGGTTTTTTAATAAACTAAGCAGATACTCTCCATAAGATGTTTTCTCTAGAGATCTACTACGCTCTAAAAGTTTGATATCATCTATCCAACCTTTATTATATGCTATTTCCTCTAGACATGCAATCATAATTCCTTGTCTAGTTTGAATAGTTTTTACAAAGTTACTAGCTTCTAAAAGTCCATCAAAAGTTCCTGTATCAAGCCAAGCCATACCTCTTCCAAGGCTTATAACATTTAGTGTATTTTCTTTTAAATACATCTCATTTATAGAGGTTATTTCTAACTCCCCTCTTTCTGATGGAAGTACTGCTTTAGCTTTCTCTATAACACTATTGTCATAGAAATATATTCCGGGAATAGCGTAGTTAGATTTTGGATTTTTAGGTTTTTCTTCTAAAGAAACTACCTTTCCATCACTATCAAACTCTACTACTCCAAAATCTTTTGGATTTTTTACATAGTAACCAAAAATTGTCGCTCCACGCTTATTGCTTACAGCTTTTTCTAGCATTCCTG
Organism: Cetobacterium somerae ATCC BAA-474; assembly: GCF_000479045.1. Lineage (NCBI taxonomy): Bacteria > Fusobacteriati > Fusobacteriota > Fusobacteriia > Fusobacteriales > Fusobacteriaceae > Cetobacterium > Cetobacterium somerae. The sequence goes on along the minus strand of NZ_KI518149.1, from coordinate 2,498 downwards.
TAAATCCGTGACCATAAAAAAGGTTATCTCCTAAAATTAGTGCCACAGAATCATCATCTATAAACTCTTCACCTATTATAAAGGCTTCAGCTAATCCTTTTGGTGATTCTTGAATCTCATAACTAATAGATAAACCTAACTCTTTTCCATCTCCTAGTAACTCTTGAAATACTAAAATATCTCTAGCTGTAGAAATTATCAATATCTCTCTTATCCAAGCAAGCATAAGAATAGAAAGAGGATAATATATCATAGGTTTATCATATATTGGTATTACCTGTTTATTTATTGCTTTAGTCACAGGATATAGTCTCGTTCCTGAACCACCTGCTAGTATTATCCCTTTCATCTTCTCACTTCCTTATATCTCTATAGTTCTTAAATACTCTTTCAACTCCTCACTTGTTTCACTGTTACGTAAACCAAACTCAATATTAGCTTTTAATAATCCAATTTTATTTCCAATGTCATATCTTGTTCCATCAAAATTATAAGCTAAAACTTTTTTATTATCATTTATCATAGCTAAAATTCCATCTGTAAGTTGAATCTCTCCACCTGCACCTGGAGCTGTATTTTCTAAGTATTGAAATACATCAGGTGTTAACAGATATCTTCCTAAACAAGCTTTCAGTGATGGTGCTTCTTCTAACTTTGGTTTTTCCACAAAATCACACATTACTACAGTTTTAGAATCTAAATCTTTCACTGGTTTTATAACTCCATATTTAGATACATCTTTAGATTCAACCTCTTGAACTCCAATTATAGAAGACCCATACTCTTCATACTTCTCAATTAATTGTTTTGTTACCTCTTTCTCTGGATTATACATAATATCATCTCCAAGAGCTATAACAAAAGGATCATCTCCTATAAAACTTTTTGCTTTTAGTATTGCATGTCCAAGTCCTAATGGATGATTTTGTCTAACATAATATATATTTGCCATTCCGTGAATAGTTTCAACTTTTTCTAAAAGTTCATCCTTTCCATGTCTAGCTAAAGTATTTTCTAACTCATAAGAGTGATCAAAATGATCCTCAATAGAATTTTTATTTCTTCCAGTTACAATTAGTATATCTTCTATTCCTGATTCTACTAGTTCCTCAACTATATATTGTAGGGATGGCTTATCAACTATGACCAACATCTCTTTGGGCTGGGCTTTTGTTGCGGGTAAAACTCTAGTTCCTAATCCTGCTGCAGGTATAACTGCTTTAGTAACTTTTTTCATCTACAAACTCCTCAAACTCTTTCATAATTTTCATTAATTTCTCATTTGCTTCTGTCTCTGTTTTTCCAACAACACAGAAGTAATATTTTATTTTTGGTTCTGTTCCAGAAGGTCTAGCTGTAATATATGTATTATCTTCTAATACAAATTGAATAACATCAGATTTTGGTAATCCTTCGTATCCAAGACTAAAATCTCTTTTTGATATTACTGTTTTCCCAAGTAAAGAATCAGAAACGTTGGCTCTAAGAGTTGACATTATTTTACCAATAGCTTCAACACCATCTTTTCCTTTTTTTG
>NZ_KI518149.1:0-861 GCF_000479045.1 Cetobacterium somerae ATCC BAA-474 | reverse complement strand
TAGTAACCAAATTTTTCATATAATTTTTTTAACTCTTTTGGAATCGATGATCCAATACTATTGTAATAAGCTGCCATCTCAGCTATTAAAAGAGTAGATACAACAGCATCTTTATCTCTAGCATGTGTTCCTACAAGATAACCATAAGATTCTTCAAATCCCATTAAGAATGTAGCGTTGTATTTTCCTTCTTCAAACTCTCTTATTTTTTCTCCAATAAATTTAAAGCCAGTTAGAGTTCTAAAAATTTTTACTCCTTTTTCTTTAGCAACAACATCTAGCATAGGTGTTGAAACTACAGTAGATACAACTGCTGAATTTTTAGGTATATTTTTTTTGTTTTCTAAAATATAATTCATTAAAAGAAGACCAATTTGGTTTCCATTTGGATAGACCCATTCTCCTTTTTCATCCTTTACTGCAACACCAATTCTGTCTGCATCAGGATCATTTGCCATACAAAGTGTAGCTCCAACTTTATCCGCTAATGCTATACTTAACTTAAAAACTGCTGGATCTTCTGGATTAGCATATGAACAAGTTGGGAAGTTTCCGTCAGGTTGTTCTTGCTCAGCCACTATATAGATTGATTTAAATCCAGTTTCTTCAAAAACTCTTTTAACTGGTCTTCCACCAGTTCCATGTAATGGAGAATAAACAATTTTAAAGTTTTCTTTACCAGGAATTTCACTATGGATAATTTGTTTTTTAACAACTTCAATAAATTTAGTATCCATATCTTCAGAAATATATTCTAAAAGTCCATCTTGAATAGCAGCTTCTTTAGTTAAAAGTTTAATTTCATCAAAAGAATCAATAGCATTAACATTGTTTACAACTCCACTAGCTTGAGGTTCAATT
>NZ_KI518148.1:7765-10838 GCF_000479045.1 Cetobacterium somerae ATCC BAA-474 | reverse complement strand
ATGGGAGAGTATCCAGTAATATATATAAGTTTGAAAGAGATAAAGGTTAATAATTGGGACCTTTGCTTAAATAAGTTGCATCTATTATTGCAAAATGAATATGATAAATATAATTTAACTTTGGAGAAGAAAAGAGAAAATCAAGAAAATGCAATTTTAGATTTATCAAAATTTTTATATGAAAAATATAAGAAGAAAGTGATAATATTGATAGATGAATATGATACTCCATTAGTCACAGCACACTCACAGGGGTATTATGATGAAGCAATATTTTTCTTTCGAAACTTTTTAAGTGCAGCGTTAAAGGGAAATCCATATTTAGAGTTTTCAGTACTTACAGGGATATTAAGAGTAGCTAAAGAAAGCATATTTTCAGGACTAAATAATCTTGCAGTGTCAACAATTTTAGATAAAGATTTTAATCATTTTGGTTTGACTGAAGATGAAGTAGAAGAGTTATTAAAATATTATGAGTTAGAGTATGAATTAGAAGAGGTTAAAAAGTGGTATAATGGATATAAATTTGGAAATAAGTTAGTTTATAATCCATGGTCATTAATTAATTTTGCTAATAAAAATGAATTAAATCCTTATTGGGTAAATACAAGTGACAATACCTTGATAAAACAATTATTGACTAAAAACGATGAAAAGGTGTTCGAAGAGTTAGAGCTAGTATTTAAAGGTGAAACAATATGGGAAACAATTTCGGAGAATATAATTTTTGATGATTTAGATAATATAAATACTATTTGGTCTTTAATGTTATTTTCAGGATATTTAACATATGAAGATATAAGAATTTCTACAATAACTGGACTTAAATCATATTCCTTAAAAATACCTAACCAAGAAATCAAAAGTTTCTTTAGACAAAGTTTTATAGAAACATATACAAAAGGAGATGTACATTTCTATGGTCTTATGATGGAAGATCTATTTTTAGGGAATCTAACTTCATTTGTGAATAGATTTAAAAAAATGTATGCTTCAGCTGTAAGTTATCATGATACAGGAGATAATGAAAAGTACTATCATCATTTTATGCTAGGTTTGCTTTTGACATTAGGGGATAAATATATAATAACTTCTAATAGAGAAAGTGGGTATGGAAGATATGATATAGCTTTAGAGCCTAAAGATAAAAGAAATTATGGGTTGATATTTGAATTTAAAATAGGGGATAAAAATTCTATTAAAGATAAAGCTAAAGAAGCTTTAGCTCAAATAAATGAAAAGAAATACGATACATCTATGAAAAATAATGGAGTATCAAAAGTTATAAAAATAGGAATGGCTTTTAGTGGAAAAGATGTAGCTATTGAAAGTGAAGTTGAGTAAATAAAAAAGTTGCAGAAAAAAATCTGCAACTTTTTTTAATACACAAAAAATACACAAAGTTAAAGTAGAATAATGTAAAAAAAATTTATATAGATTCAGGAGGAGTAAATGAAAAAGTTATTAGGTTTGCTAGTTTTGTTTTCAACAGTAGCATTTTCAAGGGAATTAACATTAGAAAGTGCAATTGACTTGGCTTTAGAAAATGGAAAAACTATTAAAACATCTGAACTTTCTAAAGAGAACGCAGAGTTAAATGTGAAAAGAGCTTTTAAAACCTCTTTACCAAAGGTTACTTATAATGGTCAATTTCAAAGAGCGGAACATACTACACGTAGTATGATAGATATAGTAAATTCTGATGGAACGATAGGTGATGGAGCAAAAAGTGGTTACTCACAAAGTGTTGGACTTTATCAACCACTATTTAGAGGTGGAGCTATAACAGGTGGAATTTTAGGTGCAAAAGCATCTAAAAATATAGCTGATTTATATTTCTGGGCTGAAAAAAGAGATGTGAGATTAGATATGATCTCTTTATATTCAAGTATAATAAATTTTGAAAAAAATCTAACAGTTTTAGAAAGCTCTAGAAAAGAGTTGCAAGCTAGATATGATAAACAAAATGAGCAATTAAATTTAAAGTTAGTTACAAAAGCTGATCTATTAAAAACAGAGTATTCTATTTTAGATTTAGAAGCACAAATAACTGGAACTAAAACAAACTTAGAAATAGCTAAAAAGGATTTGAAACTGAAGTTAATGATTCCAAATAACGAAGATATTACTTTAAAGGATTTCCAAGTACCAGAGAATTTAACATCAGGCATTGATTTTGGAAAAGATTTAGATGAAGCACTAACAAATAGTTTATCTGCTAAATTGGCAGTGAATAAAGTTGATTATGCTCAAGCTGAAAAGATAGTGGCAAGATCAAGTTTGTTACCACAAGTTGATGCCTTTGCAACATATGGAACTTCAAAAGAGAGTCATAACTTTGAAAATAGTTTTGACAATGCAGAGTGGAGAGGGGGAGTTTCTGTAAAGTGGGATGTATTTTCATTTGGAAGTGGAATTGATGAATACAATGTAGCAAAAAACAATGAGAATATAGAGTTTATAAATAAAGAGTTAACATCAGATAATATAAAACTATCTGTTACAAAAAATTATAGAGAGCTAATACGTTTACAGCAACTAAAAGATTCTAGAAGTAAAGCGTTAGAAGCTGCAACAGAAAACTTTAATATAGATACAGAGAGATACAATGAGGGACTAATTTCAACTGTGGATTTTTTATTATCAGAAAGTCAATATAGACAGGCAGCTGTAGATTATAACTCAGCAGTGCTAGATTATTATGTAGCCTTTGAAACATATAGATCTTCGCTTATATAGTATAGAAAAGAATAATTGGAGGGAAAATAGTGAAAAAATTACTGGGAATATTAATATCATTAATACTAATTGGATGTGGTAATAGCAATGGAAAACAAAAATCAAAAGAAGCTTTAGGAAAAAATATTAAAATATCTGAAGTAAAACCAGAGTTAATAACAAGACTAAATATATCAAGTGGAGTGACGGAACCTTTAAATGAGGTTAAAGTTGTAACTAAAACAGGTGGTACTGTAAAAAGTATAAACTTTAAAAATGGAGATAAAGTAAAAAAAGATCAAATTATATTAGTTTTAGAAGACCAAGAAGTGCAATCAGCTTATTTAAAAGCTCA
>NZ_KI518148.1:5545-7665 GCF_000479045.1 Cetobacterium somerae ATCC BAA-474 | reverse complement strand
GTGCAATCAGCTTATTTAAAAGCTCAAGCAACGTATGTATCTAATAAAGCTGACTTTGAAATAAAAAGAAAAAACTATGAAAAGTTTAAACAACTTTATGACAAAAATCTTATATCAGAGGATGAGTATTTGACTAAAAAAACAGGGTATCTTCAATCTGAAAGTGATTTGAAAAGTTCAGAAGCAACTTATTTATCAGCTAAAAAAGATTTTGAAGATTTAGTTGTGAAATCTAAATTAGATGGAGTTATTACTGATTTAAATCTGAAGCTTTATGAAAAAATACCTTCGAATACTGATCTAGTAACAGTTGTAGATATTAGTAAAATTCTTGTAAAAACAGGAGTTTCTGTTCATGAGATAAGTCAGTTGTCTGTTGGAAATAAAGCAGAGATAGATTTAGAGGGAATTGAAAATAACTATTTTGGTAGTGTATATGAAATAAATCCTGTAGCTAATAAAGATAATAAAAAATACCAAATAAAAGTAGAGATTGAAAATCCAGAGGGAAAAATAAAAAAAGGTATGTATTCTAAAGTACTAGTTGAAACTGGTAAACAAAATGGATATCTAGTTCCTAAAAATGCCATTGTTATAAAGGAACTATATTCGTATATTTTTGTTGTAGAAAATGATGAAGCTAGAAGAATAAAGATTGAAAGAGGATATTCTAATGGAGATAAACAAGAGGTTATAAGTGACGAACTTTATTCTAATATGAAACTTGTAACAGAGGGACAATTTTTATTAGAGGATAGAGATAAGGTAAACATTATAGATTAGGGGGAACACATGAATATAGTACAATTTTCAATAAAGCGTCCAGTTGTTACCATGATGATAATTATATCAATGGTTATACTAGGGATATTGACGTTAGTTAATTTAAAAACACAACTTATGCCTAATTATAATATGCCAATGGCTGCAATTAGAGTAAGTTGGAAAGGTGCCTCTCCAGATGATATGGAGAAGCTAGTTACAAAAGAAGTGGAAAAAGGTTTAACAAGCGTAGAAGGAATTAAAAGAATAACGACTAAATCAACTATGGGAAAATCAGCACTGACAGTTGAATTTGAATATGGTGTTATTATAGATAATAAAGTAAACGATTTAGTGACAGCAGTTAGTAGAATAAGAAATAACCTACCAGATGATATAGATGAGCCTGTTATAAGAAAAACTTCATCCTCTGGGGATAGAGTAATGCTTATTGGATTAAGAGGAGAGGATCTAATAAACTTAAAAAGTTTTGCAGATAATGTTGTTATCCCAAGACTTGAGAGAATTGAGGGTGTAGGAAGTGTTAGTATCTTTGGTGGACTGGAAAAAGAGATTAAAGTAACAATTGACCCAGAGAAGTTAGAGGCTTATAATTTTTCAGTAACAGATTTATATAGTACTTTAAAAAGTTCAAGTTTAAACTTCCCATCTGGATATATAAGAGAGGGAGATAAAGAGTATTTAGTAAAAGTTTCAGGAGAGGCTAAAACTTTAGAGGACATAAAAGAGATTGTTTTAGAAAATGCCAATGGTGAAACATTATACCTAACAGATGTTGCTAAGGTAGAGTTAAGTATAAAAGATAGAGACAGCTATGGTAGAACTGACGGTATTGATAATATTATAATAAATATAGAAAAAAGTGATGTTGGAAACACAGTTGAAATCTCTAAGATAGCAAAAGAGGAGTTAAAAAAGATGGAGCCTCTTTTACCTAAAGGAGCATCGTTTACTATAAATAGAGATTCTGCTGTGGATATAACTACATCTATAAACACAGTAAAAAGTAACGCTATAACAGGGCTTGTGCTAGCTGGAATAATTCTATTTATTTTCTTAAGAGATTGGAGAGCAACTCTAGTTGTAACAGTGGCTATACCAGTTTCAATAATTGCAACATTTGGATTCTTTGGAGCTAAAGGAATGACGTTAAATATAATATCTTTAATGGGATTATCTTTAGGAGTGGGAATGCTAGTAGATAACTCAATAGTTGTTTTAGATAACATCTTTAGACACTTAACTGAGTTAGGGCAAGATAGGATGGAAGCATCGGAAAATGGAGCTTCAGAAGTTATTATTCCGATAATAGCTTCAACAGCAACAACAATCGCTGT
>NZ_KI518148.1:0-5445 GCF_000479045.1 Cetobacterium somerae ATCC BAA-474 | reverse complement strand
TTTATTCCTATAGTTATAAGAGAGGGAAGAGCAAAAGAGATGTATAAAGATATGGCTTTTTCAATAACGTTCTCTTTATTAGCATCTTTAATAATAGCAATAACATTTGTTCCTATGATATGTAGTAGAATTTTAAAATCTAAAACTACAGTTCATGAAGAGGGAAAAATTTTAAAAACTATAAAGAAGTATTACTCTAAAGTTTTAGTACTATCACTAAAACATAAAGGGATAGTTTTAGGAGCTATGGTTGTTCTATTTGTAGTTATTGTAGGATATGGGTCTAAAAAAATTGGTGGAGAGTTTATGCCAACAACTGATGATGGAGTTTATACTATTATAGCTGAAATGCCAAGTGGTATGGAGATTGAAAAATCAAATAGAATTACAAAAGAGTTAGAAGCTATTGTTGGGAAAGATCCACAAACAAAAAAATTCATATCTTCAGTTAGTAAAGAAGCTGTCTCTGTCATGGTAGATATTGGTCCTAAAAGTGATAGAGATAAAAAAGTTCAAGAGATTATGAATGAAACAAGAAAAAAGATATCACATATTCCAGATGTAAAATTAAATTTAGTTCCTAGAATGGCTTTTGGAAGAGGAACAGGAAGAGATATAACTTTAATTTTAAAATCTGATGATCTAAATCAATTAGGTTATGTTTCAAAAGTAATTTCAGAAAAAATGGCAGCAAATCCAGGATTTACAGATATAAATAACTCTATGGTTAATGGAAATCCAGAAGTGAAAATACTTTTAGATAGAAAAAAAATGGAATACTATGGAGTTAAAGTTAATGACTTAACGCTTTCAGTAAGTTACCAAATATTAGGTGGAGCTCCAATAAAGATAAAAACAGCAAATGAAGAGGTAGATGTAAGTTTAAGACTTGGTGAAGAGTTTAGAAACTCACCTGAAAAGGTTCAAGAGCTAAGGATAAAATCAAAAGATGGTGGAGTTGTAAAGCTTAAAGATATAGCGACTTTTGAAATAGGAGAGGGAGCTTACGGAATAGATAAAGAGGATAAGATTACAATGGTAACCATTGATGCTAATACTACGAATGGGCTCGATTTAGTGACAGGTCAAAAGTATATAAAAGAGATTTTAGACGAAGCAGGACTACCTAAAACGATAACGTATTCTTTTGGTGGAAGTGGAAGAAATATGGCTGAAGTAAACGAGCAGTTAAAGGCTGCCTTTGTAGTAGCGATGTTTTTAGTTTACTTTATACTTGCAGCACAATTTGAATCATATATTTTACCAGTTATTGTTATGGGAACAGTTCCTCTTTCAGTTATAGGTGTCTATAGTGGACTTTTATTAACTGGACAAAAGACAAATACAATGGTTTTTGTTGGAATCATTATGCTAGCAGGAATAGTTGTAAATAACGCAATAGTTTTAATAGATTATATAAAGATTCTTTTAGAGAGGGAGATACCTTTAAAAGAAGCTATATTAGAGGCTGGAAGAACGAGACTAAGACCAATTTTTATGACAACGATGACAACAGTATTTGGAATGGTTCCTTTATCTTTAGGAATTGGGCAAGGTAGTGAAATGTATAAAGGAATGGCTATAGCAGTTATTTTCGGGCTTATATTTTCTACACTATTAACATTGATATTAATTCCTATATTGTTTTATATTTATGAGGTTGTAAAAAATAAAATTTCAAAGAAATAGTATTTGATTAAAAAGTTGAAACAAAAAAAGCAGTGGAATTATTCACTGCTTTTTTTGTTACTATTTATTTTAATCCAGCTTTAACTTCGTCAGCCATTTTCTGTGTAGTTTTTATTCCACCAGTAGCAGTGTACCAAGTTTCAGCATCTAAGAAAATAATATTTCCATCTTTATAAGCTTTTGTTGCTTTTATAATATCATTATCAAAAGCTTTGTTAGCTGATACGTCTCCACCATTTACAGCACTTCTATCTACAACAAAGATATAATCAGGATTTTTTTCTAATAGATACTCAAAGTTTACTTTACTTCCATGAGTTGAAACAGCAACTTCATCAACTGGTTTAAATCCAAAGTGATCAAAGATTATTCCAAATCTTGATTTTAATCCATAAACTGATAGTTTTCCATTATTTGATAGAACAACTACAGCATTTAGATTTTTATTACTTACATTTTCTTTGATTTCATTTAAATTGTTTTCGATTATTCCTAACTCTTTTGTTAACTCAGTTTCTTTAGAGAATATCTCTCCCATAGTTTTAGCATTAGTTTTAAGAGCTTTTAAATAGTCATCACCAGTAGTTGTTAATCCAACTGTAGGAGCTATTTTTGATAGTTGCTCATAAAACGGTTCCTGTCTTCCAGAGATAATTATTAAATCTGGTTTCATCTCATAAATTTTTTCTAAGTTAGGGTCTTTTAATCCACCAACGTTAACATATTTTTCATCATTATATTTTTCTAAAAACTTTGGTAAGCTCTCTTTTGGTAATCCTATGATTTCAACACCTGTAGTATCTAACATCTCAACGATTCCATAATCAAATACGATAACTCTCTTTGGGTTTTTAACAACCTCTGTTGTTCCCATTACATGATTTATAGTTATTTTCTCTCCAGCCGTTACCTCTTCAATACCAGATGTTAGGTAGAAAAATACACCTACACATATTGCTGTAACTAGAGCTAGTAAACCTAATATTTTTTTCATTTTCTCCTCCTAGAAGTACACACATATATTTTTTTTATTAATCTCTTCAATATGGAATGGCATCTCATAAAGTTTTTCCAATCTTTCTTTAACAACTACATTTTGAGTTTCATCCATATGTTTTAATTTTCCATTTTTCATTGCTAATATATAATCTGAGTAAACAGATGTAAAGTTTATGTCATGCATAACTATAACTATTGTTTTATTAAAATCTTTTACAAGTTTATGTAAAATTTTCATCATAGCTACAGAACTTTTCATATCTAAATTATTTAGTGGTTCATCAAGAAATATATATTTTGTATTTTGAGCAATGGTCATAGCTATGTAAGCTCTTTGTCTTTGTCCTCCACTTAACTCATCTAAGTATTTATCTCTAAATTCTCCTAGATTCATATATTCAATAGCCTCTTCAATGATTTTTTTATCTTCGTTATTTAGTCTTCCACCACTGTGAGGGAATCGTCCAAATGATATTAACTCATACACTGTAAGTCTTACATTTGTAGTGTTTTCTTGTTTAAGTGTAGCGATTGTTTTAGCTAGTTCAGCTTTATCCCACTCACTAATAGCTTTTCCATCTATTTTTATTTCACCAGAATCTAGTGGAGTTAAACGGCTAATCATATTTAATAAAGTACTTTTACCAGCTCCATTTGGTCCTATTATACAAGTTATCTTTCCCTCGGGAATATCAGTTGTGACATTTTCTACAACAAATTTTGATCTATATGATTTACTTACATTTTTTATCTCAATCATTTTATCCTATTCTCCTCTCTTTTAATAAAATCCATAGTAAGTACATTCCACCAACAAAGTTGATAACTGTTCCTACAGGGAAACTATTATTGAATATTTTTTCTACAATTAGCTGTCCTATAATTAAGGATAAAATACTCATAAAAATAGAAGCGACAACTAAATATTTATGCTTATAAGTTTTTAATAACTCTTTTGATATATTAACTGTTAAAAGTCCTAAAAATACAACTGGTCCAACTAATGCTGTAGATATAGAAACTAATAGCCCAACTATTGTAAGATTTTTTCTTAAAAGTTTTTTATAATCTAATCCTAAATTTATAGATTGGCTATATCCTAGACTCATAACATCTAAAGTTCTCATATCCTTTCTTAACCAGAAAAATACAAGAGCAACAATGATATAAGCTATTGAAAGTAGAGTTGTATTAACTCTGTTGTAACTTGCAAATAGACTACTTTGTAAAACTAGAAACTCATTTGGATCCATTATCATTTGAATTCCATTAGATAAACTATCTAAGAAAGTTCCCACAATCATTCCGATTAAAATCATATAAAGTAGTTTTCCTTTACTTTTACCTGTAAAAAACTTTTGAAGAAAAATACTAACTGTAACCATAAGCCCAACTGTTATAAAAAATTTTGGAATTGGAGTTGTAAGCAAAGGTAAAGTTCTTCTAAATAGAAAGATAGTCATTGTTTGTAAAAAAACATACATAGAATCAAGGCCCATAACACTTGGAGTTAGAATTCTACTATCTGTAACTGTTTGGAAAAGTAGTGTTGATACAGCAACACAAGTTCCACTTAAAACTATTGCTAATATTTTTATACCTCTTGTTGAGATTAAGTATCTAAAATTATTTTTATTTACACCGACTAATAGAAAAAATGCTGCTGCTATTAATAAGGCTAAAAGAAGACCTAGCAGGATATTTTCCATCCTTTTTTCATTATTCTTCAAAATTTAACCTCCTAAATATCATAGCTAAGAATATTCCACTTCCAAATACTCCTGTTATCATTCCAATTGGAATCTCATGTGGATATATAACCACTCTACCTAAAATATCACATAAAAGTAAAAATAAACCTCCCAAAGCTCCAGTTATGTAAAGATTTTTAGATAGATTATCTCCGAAAAATAGAGAAACTATGTTTGGAATGATTAAACCTAAAAATGGTATTCCACCAACTGTTATCATAACTAATGAAGATATAAAACAAACTAAAATTAGTCCTATATTTACAATAGTTTTATAATTAATTCCTAAGTTTGTTGCAAACTCCTCTCCCATTCCAGAGATTGTAAATTGCTTTGAATAAAAGAAAGCAATTAAAACTAAAGGAATTGTTATATATAAAAGTTCGTAGTTACCTTTTAATACTCCTGAAAAATCACCAAAAAGCCAGCTGTTAATACTTTGTATTAAATCTCCTTTATATGCAAAAAACATAGTTATAGAGCTTAGGATTCCACTTATCATCATACCAATAAGTGGTACTAAAGCGTTGTCCTTTATTTTAATTTTTCTTATTATTCCCAGAAAAAGAAATGTTCCTCCCATGGTAAATGCTGATGCGATTAACATCTTAAAGATGATTGATTCCCTTGGGAAAAAAAGTAAAGCTATTAGAATCCCTAATTTTGAGGAGTCAGCAGTTCCAGCAGTTGTTGGAGAAACAAATTTATTCATAGTAAGTTGCTGCATAATTAAACCACAGATACTCATTCCAAATCCAGCTGTTATAATACTGATTGTTCTTGGAATCCTACTTAAAAATATTATATTGTTACTATTTGTACCCTGAACAAAAATATCAGAGAGATTTACTGTTGCTACGCCTAAAAAAATAGAGATTATTGATAGAAAAATGATAAATGCTGTTATTATAAAGTTTTTCATTTAATCTCCTTGTTCAATATTTTGTTTTACAAAATAAATTATAGCAAAATATTATACTTTGTCAATAATAAAATTTTTTTATAG
>NZ_KI518147.1 GCF_000479045.1 Cetobacterium somerae ATCC BAA-474 | reverse complement strand
TAACTGATTTAGGAAAAACAGCAACTTATTTAGTTGAAGAGATTAGAAAAATAAAGGCTGAAAAACAGTAAAAATATTAAACTATTGAGGCTGCTTCAAATTTTGTGTAAACTCTAAAAAATTAGAGTAATATCTTATACTTTTTAAGGGATGATTTTTTTAATCATCCCTTTTTAAATATCCATTTTTATATATTTTAGAGAAATCTTAATAAAGTGGAAAAATAGTTCACTTTATTAGTTTTATACTTTTTTTAATTTTTTATATGATAAAAGCGGTTATAATATAGATGGATGGAATCAATATGAGGTAAGCAAAAATGAGGAAGATTTTGACAATAAGTCAATTGCGCATAAATTTTATTCTGAATTAATAAAAACTTTAGAAGTTTCTGATTCTAAAGATATATTTAATCTTGAAAAAAATTTAAATGTTCCAAAAAAAATAATAGCTAAAGATACTTTTGAAACAACGGAGAAGTTCAAAAATAGAGAAAAATTAGAAAAAGAATTGGTAAAAAAAAGAAAAGGTATAAGTAAGTGACATATAAATTAGTTGAATAAACCAAAAAGAGGATAACAAGCCCAGTTATCCTCTTTTTCTTTTGGTGTTTTATCTAGAATGTAGTATAGATTAAACACTAAATTTTATACAAAATATCCCACATTTCCCCTGTTTTTCTTGATTTTTTTCGCTATTTGCTGTATTTTAAATTTAAAGTATTTTTAATAATTCAATAAAGTATATGTAGTTTTACATGAACTTGCATATTTAAAGCATCCAAATCATGGTAAAAGATTTCATAACGACTTACTAACTATGAGTGGAGAAAATAGAAATTAGAAGGAAATGAGTAGAAGATCATTTATTTTCTCTCTTAATTATTTCACGAAAATACAAAAAATCTCGGGGGTGAATAACCGTTACTATAAGAGCCCAAATATCGTGAAATTAGAAAAATAAATATGGCTCATTCATAGACTAAAAGGTAACGGAAATATGTATTTAAAAAAAATTCATCATGTTGCAATAATTTGTTCAGATTATGCAAAATCAAAAAACTTTTACACAGAAATTTTAAATCTTGAAATTATAAAGGAGACTTATCGTAAAGAGAGAAATTCATATAAACTAGACTTAGCAATTGGGAATTGTGAAATTGAACTTTTTTCTTTTTTAGAGTCTCCTAAAAGATTGAGCTATCCAGAAGCTACAGGATTACGTCACTTAGCTTTTGAAGTTGAAGATATATTTAAAATGGTGGAATATTTAAATTCTAAAGAGATACAATGTGAACCTATTAGAGTTGATGAAATAACAGGAAAAAGATTTACATTTTTTCAAGATCCTGATAATCTTCCACTTGAAATTTATGAATTATAAAAAAGAAAAAAATTATTTTAACCATATTATACTAATAAAAAATTAAATATAAGGAGAGTTGAAACCATGATAACCGAAAGATTTCATATAGCAGTTCCAACTGCATTTAATGAAGATGAATCATTAAATATAAATTTGACACTTACACATATTGAAAATTTGTATAAAAATTCAATAAAATCAGTTATGGTTTGTGGAAGTACTGGAGAACAACATAGTTTATCTCTAGATGAAAAAATTGAATTACTTAATGCCTTAGAAAATAGTTATTTAATTGATGAAATGGAGAGAATATTTGGAGTTTCTAGTATTAGAGAAAAAGAGGCTGTTTATTTAGCTGAAAAAATAAGTAAAACAAAAATAAGTGGAATTTTATTAGGATTTTCACCATATATTTTACCATCTCAACATGAAGCAATTATATATGCTAATAATATAATAGAAAAAGCTAATAAAGATGTTATTATTTATAATAATCCTGGAAGAACTGGATTTGATTTAACAACTGATAGTATAAAAGAACTTTTAAAAAATAGATTAATTGTTGGATTAAAAGAAGCTGGAAATCCCCAAAAAATAAATCAATTAAAAAAAGAAATGAAAAATAACAACTTTTATTTTTATGCTGGCGGAGAAGTAAATTTAGCGGAAAAAATAAAATTAGGGTTCAACTCTCTTTCTTCGATGTGTGGAAATATTGAACCTATTTTAGTAAGAAACTACTTTAATAGTCTTTATGAAAATTCTTCAACCCAAGATAACGATTTGAAAAAAGTTAAAATTTTAATAGAAGAAGTTTTTAAAACTAGTCCAATTTCAAAAATTAAGCATATTTTAAATAAAAATAAAAATACTATAGGAGTTTGTAGAAAACCTTTAGGAAATTAGAAAAAAATTAAAAGGTCTTAGTTCTATATTCTACAGAATTAAGACCCCTTGAGCTACTCTTTTTTTATTTTACATAAGTTATTGTTTCACTTTTCAATTTTTTAGGTGGTGTAGTGTCAGAAAGTTTGTGACCAAGGACAACTGCATGATTGAAACTATATCCCTCAGGAATTGCAAGTTTTTTTAAGATAGAATCTGCTATAGGATTTTTTGTTGCAAATAAAAGTTCAACAAATTGAACCCAACAACTTCCTAATCCTAAAGATTCAGCAGCTAATAAAATATTTTCAGTTGCTGCAGCACAACTTAATAAACCTTCTGGAGCATCATCTTTACAAGATATTAAAATGGCAACTGGAGCTTTATAAAAAAGATGTAAATGTGGATTATTTGCCATTGCTTGCATTTGTTTGTCAGGATGATTTTTTCCAACTTCTTTTGCAGCATCACTTATCTCTTGAAGAATGGCTTGGTCATTAACTACTGTAAAATGCCAAGGTTGAGAATTCATAGCACTTGGTGAGTTTACAGCAGCTTCAAGTATAAGATCTAAATCCTCTTGTTTTACTTCTTCAGTGGTATATTGTCTTGTACTTCTTCTCTTTAAAATAGTGTTTAACGTTTCGTTCATATTTTCCTCCTAAAAAATATTTTGTTTCTGTTAACTTAAAATTTATAATCCACCTTTCTCTTCAAGCTCTTTTTTTATTCTTTCTAAAGCTACTTCAGGATTTAGTTCTGGATTTAAAATATATTTTGGATATTCCTTTGTCTTAGATCTTAGTTCCTCATCTGTTAAAACTACAGCTGAGTGTACTTTAAAAGGTGTTAAAAATTTCATACCAGTTAAATTAGACATTTGTTGTATTGGTTTTAAAAGTTCACTTATTGAATAATTATTATATCCTCCACTTTGATAAGATTCTTCAGGTCCTCCTATTGTAATTGCACATAAAAATTCTTTTCCATTTAATGCCGTTCCATTTGGTCCAAATGCCCAACCATATTCTAAAACAATATCTTGCCATTTTTTTAAAATATGGGGTGTGCTATACCAATAGAATGGAAATTGAAATACAATTCGATCATATTTTAATAAAAGATCTTGTTCCTTGTGTTTATCTATATTTTCATCAGGATAAATTTCATTTAAGTTGTGTAGTGTTATTTCATTATATTTTTTTAATTCCTCTGCTAAACTTTTATTTACTCGAGAGTTAGAATAATTTAAATGGCTTAATATTACTAAAGTTTTCATAGTTGGTCTCCTTTTATCTATTTATGAATAAGTTTATTACAATAATTTTTAGTATTAAACTTTTAGATATTTATTATATTTTTTTATAAAATTCCTTTTTATGAGTGGTTAAAAATATATAAACAAAAGAAGAAATTATTATTTATCGTAACTTTTATATATAAAAGTTTAGGAGGTTTTTATGGAAAATATTGATTTTAATAATATTGAATTTATCATTATGATAGATGTCCTCACATTGAATATATTAAAGATATCGGTTTTAAAAATGTTGTAGAAGGGACTTATATATCAGCTAAATCAACAAATTTAAGAGATAAAGAAATATATAATAAGTATTAGGCTTATTTAGAAATACTCTTTAATTCATCTAAATATATTTCACCTAATTTTTGGTATATTTTTAGAGCTTCAATAACTTTCATTCCTTTATCGTTAGTTATATAGTATTGAACGTTTAGTGGATAACCTAGGGATTTTTCTTTAGATACAAGTTTATATTCCAATAATTCATTCAATTGTTCTAAAAGTATTTTTTGGCTAATTCCTTTAATGTCTTTTTGTAATTGTGAAAGTGAAGGATTTTTTCGATAATAAATCTGCCACATAATAACGGTTTTCCATTTGCCTCTTAGAATATCATGAATAAATTCTAAAGGGCATGTGTATTCTTTTCTTAATTTCATGAATATTCTCCTTATCGTTTATTTATTATTTTACTACACGCAAAAAAAAATTAAAAGTACCCACAAAAAAG
>NZ_KI518146.1 GCF_000479045.1 Cetobacterium somerae ATCC BAA-474 | reverse complement strand
AGTTTATAAAAAAGAAGAAAAAAATTATAACAAATACTTAATAAGTCAAATTGAAGAAAAAAAAAGAATATTTCAATTAAAAACTGATTTGTTATATTCTTCTATTTTAGATTTAAAAAATGAAAATACTTTTTTAGAGTATGAGTCTAATCCAACACCATATAATCTTCTAAAAGTTTTTAAAACTTTAAAAATTAAAAATAGTTTTTTTAGTAAATTTGGTTATAAAATTTCCTTTGGAAATAGTGATTCTAATATTTTTATTACTCCTGAAGAAACTGTAAATAAAAATGATTTTTTTACTACTTTAAAGTTTCAATTAAATTCAAAGGATAATCTTCAAATAACTGATGATGAGTCTACAATGTATCTTCTCAATTTTCCATCAAAACTTGAAACTTTACAAAAAAGTTTATGGTTAATTACTATTGATAAAAGTATCTTTTTTTCTGATATTAAAACAAAAGATATTGGGCAATGGGCAATCGAAAAAAATAATAATTTTTATTCAATTATGCCATCTCTTGAAAAACTTAAAATATCAAATAAAAAAAATTTATATATTTTCAAAGATAATGCTTTTGACTTTAATTTAATTTTTCAACAAAAAAAACATAATCTATTTCCAAATATTTTTTTTGATATTCTTAAAATATTAATTTTAACTACAGCTATATTTATTTGTATTCTTAAAATATTTAATTTTTTTCAAAATCCCATTATTTATATCAATCAGCGAAAAAATCTTAAGGATTATATTCTAGGAATTAAATCTGTTAAAGATATTGATAGTTTTACTGAAAAATTTGAAAACTTAAAATTTCCACTACGATTGGTTTTAATTGAACTTTTTGATTCTGATACTCCTGAACTTTATACGGATACTTTACCTATTGTTAAAGATTATCTAATAACCTCTTTAAATAACTCTTCTCAATATGAATATGTTGACATTGATTATAAAAGTATTCTTTTTATAGTTTCAGAAGAAGCATTAATAGACATTGACGATGGATTTTCATTTTTATTAGAACATGTTCAAAAGAAATATAATTTAAAATTAACAGCTTCTGTATCCAATGAAATTTTCTATCTAGATACACTTCCTAAAGAATATATAAAATGCAAACGAATTTTAAATTTTAAATTTTTATATAGCAGTTATTTTGTTATTTTAGAATCATTTACAAATAAAAATAATCCAAGCTTCTTCTATTCTATCGATATTGAAAATAAGCTAGCAAATAGACTTTTAAATGGTAATTTTTTAGGATGTAAAAAAATAATCGACGAAATTTTCGAAGATATCGATTCTAATTTAGACAAAAATAAAGTTAACGACTTCTCCTTACTTTTATGCAATACTTTAGGAAGAGTTACTTCTCAATTAGGTGAGTTCGATATAAATAACAAAATAGATATTCATATAAAAGAAACTAGTATTCCAAATTTAAAAAATACATTTTTAAAATTTTGTAAAGAAATTTGTGACCTAAAACAAGTAGAAGAGAATTCTACTAATATTGAAATTAAAAATAAGATTCAACAGTATTTAGAAGATAACTATTCTAATGATTTCTCTCTTGAAGATTTATCTGAATATTTAGGTTTCTCTTTTAGATATACAAGTTTACTCTTTAAAAAAAATATGGGTGACAATTTTAAAAATTATCTTAATCTTTTTAGAATAAATAAATCTAAAGAAATTATCCAAAATAATAAAAATATTAAAATTAAAGAAGTTGCTGAGTTAGTTGGATATAATAGTTCTAATACTTTCATTAGAATATTTAAAAAATATGAAGGAATCTCTCCTGCTAGATTTTTCTTAGAAAATATAACTGATAACTAAAATAGAAAAGGAGATAATAATATCTCCTTTTTTACTTATTTTCCTTAAGACTGAACTCTATCATATGCTCTTTGGTTTATTTCTATAAGTTCTTTTAACCCTAATTTATTAACTCTCTCTACAAATTTTTCATAAGATTTATCAAAATCTTCTGCACCTAATACCCATTTCTGACTCATTTCGTCTAAAGCCATAGATATTTGTGAGTTGATTTTTTGTACTTTTTTTGCCTCTTCTGGAGTATATTTAAAAAGTGGAACTTGATCCATTATATAACCATTTGTCATATACATTTCAGACCATTCAGTTGCTTTTGGATCTCCCCAAGCTTTTTCATATTCATAATCTTGACGCGCTCCTATTTTAAATTGTAATCCATTATCTCTTAACACTTGTAATGCATTTTTTCCTGGAGCTTTCATTACTTTATCTGTATAATATTTTTTTCCATTTTCGTCCTTTGCGAAAGTATCTCCTTCAACTCCCCAGTTATAAAGTTCATACCCTTTATCTGAGAACCAATAGTCCATATATTTAATTATTGTTACTGGATCTTTAGCACTTGCAGAAATTCCCCATCCACCTAAAGATGTTGTTCTTGCATCTGGAGCATAACTCTTCCCTTTATATTTAGGCGGTGCAATTGCTATAAATTCAAATTTTTCATTTTGTTTTTTTAATTCTTCATCATTATTATATCCTGTTGTACTTGCAAACCAATCAAATGTCACTCCTCCAATATCATTACGTAACATATAATCTCTTCCACTAAATCCTCTTGTATAAATTTCCGGGTCTATGAGCCCTTCTTTATACCATTTAATTACTTCAGGCATAGCCTCTTTGAACCTCTCTTGAGTAGGACCATATTTTACTATACCATTATCCATATAAAATCCATATTCAGCTCCGAATAATCCCACTAATTCTTTTGTTGCAAATTCAATAGTTCTATCAAAATATGGAATTTCATCCGCTTTCCCATTTCCATTTGGATCTTGCTCTTTAAAAGCTTTTAAAACTTTATAAAAATCATCCATATTTTCTGGAACTTCTAATCCTAACTTATTTAACCAATCTTTTCTTATGAATAATCCTTGTGATGCTTTCATCGCATACCAATCATAATAACATGGTATATAATATATTTTTCCATCTGCAGCTACTGCATCCATTTTATATCTTGGATATTTTTCAAAAAAGGCTTTTATATTTGGAGCATGCTTATCTATTAATTCATTTAAAGGTACCATACCTCCTGCCATACCTAAATTTTCAATTTTATCTGGATATGCATACGATATAATGTCTGGTAAATTACCTGAAGAAACTGCTAAATTAAAAGCTTGAACTTCATCAGTTAAATTTTTAGATGTTGCACTTTCTAATTTTATATTTGTATCTTTGAACGCTTCTTTAAATACTAGCCAATTCTCATCAAAAACTTTTCCATTTTGAATTGCTAAAATTGACAATGTCACTGGTTTTTCAGATATTTTATAATTTTTATTTTTTTCATTAACATCGTTGGAAAAGCTTTTTAATCCTAATAAGGCTAATGATAAAACCAACATAGATTTTCTTCTATACATATTTTAAACCTCCCAAAAATCTTTCTTATTTTCAGTATACCTCTTTGTATTTTTATTTTTCAATGGTTGTTTTTCTAACTATATGCTTTTTTCCTGTTTTGAATATACTATTTTTTAATATTGAAAACTGAATATTTACTTTTTTTATAACTAAATGTATTATTAATTAT
>NZ_KI518145.1 GCF_000479045.1 Cetobacterium somerae ATCC BAA-474 | reverse complement strand
TAAGTAAGATTACTTAGTAATTTCTGCAACAACTCCAGAAGCTACTGTTCTTCCTCCCTCTCTGATCGCGAATCTTAATCCTGGCTCCATTGCGATTGGGTGGATTAACTCTACTGTCATCTCAATGTTATCTCCTGGCATTACCATTTCTACTCCCTCAGGTAAGTTGATTGCTCCAGTTATATCTGTAGTTCTGAAGTAGAACTGTGGTCTGTATCCTGAGAAGAATGGAGTATGTCTTCCTCCCTCTTCCTTAGTTAATACGTATACCTCTGATTTGAATCCTGTATGTGGTAATATTGATCCTGGCTTACATAATACTTGTCCTCTTTCAACATCCTCTTTCTTGATTCCTCTTAATAATGCTCCGATGTTATCTCCTGCTTGACCTTGATCTAACAGCTTTCTGAACATCTCTACTCCTGTACAAGTTGATTTTGTAGTATCTTTGATTCCTACTATTTCAATCTCTTCTCCAACTTTTACAATTCCTCTTTCTACTCTTCCAGTTACAACTGTTCCTCTTCCTGTAATTGTGAATACATCCTCAATTGGCATTAGGAATGGTTGGTCTACTGCTCTTGCAGGTGTTGGAATGTAAGAATCTACAGCGTCCATTAGAGCTTTGATTTGGTTAACCCATTTCTCTTCTCCGTTCATTGCTCCTAAAGATGATCCCATTATTACTGGTAAATCGTCTCCTGGGAATCCGTACTCTGTTAATAACTCTCTTACTTCCATTTCAACTAACTCTAATAACTCTTCGTCGTCTACCATGTCAGCTTTGTTTAAGTATACTACGATGTATGGAACTCCAACCTGTCTTGATAATAGGATGTGCTCTCTTGTTTGTGGCATTGGACCATCTGCTGCTGATACAACTAAGATAGCTCCGTCCATTTGTGCTGCTCCAGTGATCATGTTCTTTACGTAATCCGCGTGACCTGGACAGTCAACGTGCGCGTAGTGTCTCTCTACTGTTTCGTACTCGATGTGAGCTGTATTGATTGTGATTCCTCTTTCTCTCTCTTCTGGTGCAGCGTCGATGTTAGCGAAATCTACTTTCTTAGCTAGTCCCATATCTGATAATACTTTTGATATTGCTGCTGTTGTTGTTGTTTTTCCGTGGTCAACGTGTCCGATTGTTCCAATGTTAACGTGCGGTTTGCTTCTTTCAAATTTTTCTTTAGCCATTTGAAATTTCCTCCT
>NZ_KI518144.1 GCF_000479045.1 Cetobacterium somerae ATCC BAA-474 | reverse complement strand
ATTAAAAAACTTTAGTAAATTCATTACAAATCATCTCGTATTATACATATAATACGAGATGATTTGTAAAAAAAAATCTTTCTAAATAAATAGAAAGATTTTTTTTTTAAGATTTTTTTGCGCTTTGTTGTTTATTTGAAGATTTCTTAAATCTATTAGATTTAGGTTTATTTTGAGGATTAGTAGGTTTTTCATTATATTTTTTTATAGGCTTTTTAGATAAATCTTTCTCATTTCCATGAACTTTAGCAAATTCTATCTTATTTAATTTTAAAATTTCTGTTAAAATCTTTTTATCATCTAATGATGAAAAAGAAATTACTATACCATTTTTATTAGCTCTTCCTGTTCTTCCACTTCTATGAGTAAATGCTTCAGCCGTTTTAGGTAAATCAAAGTTTATAACATGAGTAACTTGAGGTATATCTAAGCCTCTAGCAGCAATATCAGTAGCTACAAGTATATTATATTTTCCTTCTCTAAAACCAGATAAAGCAGCATCTCTTTGATTTTGTGATAAATTACCTTGAAAATTTACAGCTTTTAATCCTTTAACTTCTAATGTTTTACTAAGATGTCTAGCTTTGTGTTTTCCATTTGTAAAAACAATAACAGATTCTATACTCGAATCATCAAGTAATTCTATAAGTTTTGATTTTTTATCATCGTGATCTATATGATATAATTCATGCTCAATTAATTTAACAGGATCTTTGTATTCTACTTCAATTGTTTTATGTCCCTTTTCTAAAACTTTAAATGCTAAAGTTTTAATTTCTTTTGGCATTGTTGCTGAGAAGAAAAGAGTTTGCTTCTTTTTAGGAGTATGTTTTACAATTTTTTCAATATCTTTTAAAAATCCCATATCTAACATATGATCAGCTTCATCTAATACTAAAAATTCAAGTCTTGTTAATCCTAAATTTCCTTGATTAATATGATCTAGAATTCTTCCAGGACACCCTACAACAATATCTACTCCAGTCTTTAAAACGTCTACCTGTTTTTTAACTGATGTTCCACCATAAACAGCTAAACTTTTTATCCCAATCTGCTTTCCTAATTGTAAAACAGTATTATTAATTTGTTCTGCAAGTTCTCTAGTAGGAGCAATAATCAAAGCTCTTACACCTTTTCCTTTTCCTTTTGTTGTTGCTATTTTTTCTAAAATAGGAAGAACAAATGCTGCAGTTTTTCCTGTTCCTGTTTTAGCTAATCCAAGAATATCGCTTCCTTCTAAGATTACTGGGATAGCTTGTGCTTGAATTGGGGTAGGTTCTTTATATCCAACAGCATCAATTTGTGCCATTATTTCTGTTTTAAAATTAAATTCTTTAAATTTCATATTTTCTCCATTTATAATATTTTTTGTGTATCTGTTATTATAACATTATTTTGAAGAAAATAATATAAATTAATTAATAATTTGTCACTATTGTTCCTTTACCATTTTTTTTAGCTGTATATAGAGCCATATCTGCTTTTTTATATAAATCATTTATTGTTTTTAGTTCTATCTTTTTTTCAGCAACTCCTATACTTACACTTTTATTAAAAGTCTCAAATTCTGATAAAATTATTTTAGCTAAATTTAATGCTTCTTCTTTTGTTTTTTTTACTAAAATTAAAAACTCATCTCCACCCATTCTTATTGCATAACTTTCGGAATGAATAGTTTCTTTTATTATTTTAGAAAGAGCTTTTAGTATTTTATCACCTTCAATATGACCTTTTGTATCATTTAAACTTTTGAAATTATCTATATCTAGCAAAATTACACTAAGATGCTCCATATTATTATAAATTTTAGATATTTTTTCTTCATAAAAATTTCTATTATACAAACCTGTTAAAACATCTCTATATACTTTTTTATTTACTTCATCTATATTTTGATAATATAAATAAAATTCACTAACTTTATCATGCTTTATTGGAAATACTTCAATTAATACCTCACCTTCGTCTGAATCAACTACAGGTTTCATACTGATTCCAAAAAATTTTTTTAATTTCTGTTGCTCTTCTGATAAGTAGAATTCCTTTTCAAAAACAACAATTTGAGAAGCTTTAGAGACTTCTCCTAAAGATTTTCTTAATGGACATTCAGGACAATTTTCGGTTTCCCCACATCTTTGATTACTATCTTCTGTATGAATACAAGTAAATAAATTTCCAAAAAGTTCCCCTAATTGTTGATTTTTTAAATGCTTTTTTTTCATTATACTCATCATATACTTATTTAAAAATTTAACTTCAGCTTTATTATTTAATACGACAACCCCAGTTGACAATGTATTAAAAATAGATTGTAATCCATCTAACATTTTGTATCCCCCTAATTATTTTGATTAAACTTTTATGTCCAATTTTTTAATCTTACTATTAGTAGTATAACTTTTGTTCCATAAAAAATCAAACTAATTTTTATTTGTTATGATTGTAAACAATTGAACAGATTATAAAGTTGAAAAATTATACCAAAACTTTTGATCTAAAATTTCAAATATACAATTTCTTAAAATAGTTGTAGAATATATCGTAAATTTAACAACAAAAGGAGTTCTAAATGAAAAAAATTTTATTATCTTTAGCAATACTAACAATTTTTGCAGCGTGTGGAAAAGAAAAAGAAGAAGTTTCTACACAAGAAGTTATAGTTGAACAGACTACTGTTATTGAAAAAGTTCCTACTAATAGTGCTATTGAAGCTATTGAACAATCTGTTGCAGCAGATGTAAATGAAGAAACAAGTGGAGATGTTATAATTCCAAACTCTGAAATTGTATCAACTGAAGAAATAGTTGAAACAGTTGCTAACTAATTATAAAGTCAAGCATCAAGATTTTGTCTTGATGCTTATTTTTTTCTAAACTTAAAGGAAATAGCTATGTTTAACTGTATAATCTTAATATAAACTATATATTATGGAGGTGAGTGAGAGAATATTTGTCAAAATATCTCTCTTCAAAATGGATATAAAAGATAACGAAAAAGTGTTGACTGTCAGAGATTGGATTATAATTCAAATAATTATGATGATTCCTATTGTAAATATAATTATGTGGATTAAATGGCTAGTTTCTGATAAAACTAATCAAAATTTAAAAAATTTTTTAATTGCTTCTTTGGTTATGATAGTTATTGGTATGATTATTTGGTTTCTTTCAATGACATTTTTAATGACTTCAAGTATGCAATAAAAAAAAGGATAAAATTCATTTAGAATTTTATCCTTTTTTATTTTAAACTTTTATACGGCTCTATATTTAACAATTCATCAAGTTTCACAAATTCATATCCTTTACTTCTATAATATGGAATTAATTTTTTCAAAGCTTCATATGATGTATCTTTATCTGGTTGTGTATGCATAAGAATAATACTTCCATTTTTTGTTTCTTTTTCTTGAGTATTTACTACGTAATCTAATGATCTCTTTGTATTCCAATCCTCTCCATCTACATTCCAAAGAACTATATTCATATCTAGATTTTTAACAGCTATTTTTACATTTTCTGTAATTATACCATATGGTGGTCTATATAACTTTGGAGTCACACCTATAATATCATTTATTGTTTTATTTGTTTTTTCTATTTCAGATATTATAAGTTCTTGAGATGCCTTAT
This sequence comes from Cetobacterium somerae ATCC BAA-474, assembly GCF_000479045.1. Classification (NCBI taxonomy): domain Bacteria; kingdom Fusobacteriati; phylum Fusobacteriota; class Fusobacteriia; order Fusobacteriales; family Fusobacteriaceae; genus Cetobacterium; species Cetobacterium somerae. The sequence continues at coordinate 10,381 of NZ_KI518144.1, read as the reverse complement.
CAAAATTTGAATGTGTATAACTATGATTTAAAACTAAATGACCTTCCTTATGAACTCTTTCAACTTCTAATTTTCTATCTGAAATATTTTTTCCTATGAAAAAAAAGGATGCTTTTATCTTTTCTTCTTTTAATAAATCTAAAACTTTTGGAAGAGAAGTATCATTCGGTCCATCATCAAAAGTTAAAGCTATCTTTTTAATTTTACTATTTCCTTGAGAATATATTTTTTCACTTGCAAATCCATTTCTAAAAATAATAAAAAATATTGTTATTAATGAAAATAACTTTAATTTTTTTTTCATATCTACCTCCGAAGCTTAAAAAATTTTAAAATAAAAAGACATACTTTTCTTTATCTATTCGTTGAAAATACTTACCTTCCTTTTATTTTGAATACATCTTAAAATTTAATAATATATTTTTTATTTGGTACTATTTGGAGGAGATTTTTTATGAATTTAATTACAGCGATTATTTGTGTTTTGGGAGCTCTAGCTATTGGTGAAATAATTTCTATAAAAACTAAAGCTATTGTTCCATCCGTTTTTATTACTGCTATTGTTTTTTTAATTGGTTATTGGACAATATTTCCAGAAAATATTCTTGAAATAGCTGGATTCGTAACTCCAATTATTATAAGTTCTATGCTTTTTCTTGTTACACATTTAGGAACTATGTTAAGCTTAAAAGAACTTATTAGACAATGGAAGTCATTTTCAATAGCTATTTTTGGAATATTGGGAATTTGTTTTGGAACTTTAGTTTTAGGAAAACTATTTTTTCCTTGGGAAATGTTAGTTATTGCAACTCCACCCCTTAGTGGAGGGGTGGTTGCCTCAATTATTATGTCTGAGGCTGCAACTGCTAAAGGATTACCTAAACTTGCTGTTTTAGCTGTTGTTATGTATGTTATGCAAGGATTTATAGGTTATCCTTTAACTGCTTTTGTTCTAAGATTAGAAGGAACAAGTCTTTTGAAAAAATTTAGAAAAGGAGAAGCTATTAATCTTGATAAAAAAGAGATTGAAGAAGAGGAAACTAAGCGATTGATTCCGCCTCTACCAAAAGAATATCAAACAACTTATATTGTTCTTTTAAAATTAGCTCTTTTAGTTGGAGGTGCAATTTTATTTACAGAAGCTATTAACGAAGTTGTTTCTAGATATGTTATCTGTTTATTTGCTGGAGTAATTGGTGCTGAAAGTGGCTTTATTGAAAGAAAACCTTTAAATGTATCTGGAACTTTTGGATTTTATATGACCGGTCTAATGGCTTTTATATTTGGCGGATTATCTAAAGCCACTCCTGAAATGCTTCAAACTCTTTTGATTCCTTTCATAGGTATTATTGGATTTGGTGTTGTTGGAATGTTAATATTTTCATTTATAGTTGGTAAAATTTTAAAAGAATCTTCTCCAATGTCATGTGCCATATCTTTAAATGCCTTATATGGATTTCCTGCAAATTATGCTTTAACAGTTGAAGCAGCTAAATCTCTAGGAGAAACAGAAGAGGAAAAACAGTTTTTAATTGATGCTATGTTACCAAAAATGTTAGTTGGAGGCTTTGTTTCTGTAACTATTGTTTCTGTTATTATAGCTGGAATATTTGTAAAATTACTATAAGGAGGATAAAAAATGATTAAAAAACTTGTAGAACAAAATAAAAATTATATTATTAACATGAGAAGGGAGTTTCATAAATATCCTGAACCAAGTTTTCAAGAATTTAGAACATCTAAGAGAATTCAAGAAGAATTAACAAAAATGGGGATTCCATTTAAAGTAATTGCAGGTACTGGCGTAGTTGGATTTATAAATAAAGATAAAAAAGGTAAAAAAATTATTTTAAGAGCAGATATGGATGCCCTACAAGTTCAAGAATGCACTGGTGTAGAGTATTGTTCTACAAATATTGGCATGATGCATGCATGTGGTCATGATGGACATTCTGCAATGCTTTTAGGAGCAGCTAAAGTATTAAATGAAATAAAAGATACTTTAGCTGGTGAAGTTAGACTTTTTTTCCAACCTGCAGAAGAAATTGCACAAGGAGCTTTAAAAATGCTTGAAGAGGAACCTATTGATAATGCAGATGGATGTTTTGCAATTCATTTATGGAGTGATCTTCCTTGTGGTAAAGTTTCTGTAGAAGCTGGTACTAGAATGGCATCAGCAGATATATTTGAAATTGTTGTAAACGGTAAAGGTGGGCATGGATCGCTCCCACATCAAACTATTGATGCCGTTGTTGTTGGTTCAGCTTTAATTATGAATTTACAATCAATTGTAAGTAGAGAGATAAGTCCTTTAGAATCTGGTGTTGTAACTGTTGGATCTTTCCATTCAGGAACACGATTTAATGTTATTGCAAACCAGGCTATTTTAAAAGGAACAACTCGTACTTTTAATCCTGAAATTAGAAATAATTTTAAATCAATTTTAGAAAGAGTTACAAAGGGAACTTGTGATACATATAGAGCTTCTGGTCAAGTTAATTATACATATGGAACTGCTCCTTGTATAAATGATGAAAATTGTTCAAAAATTGCTTTAAAATCTGTTGAAACTATTCTTGGAAGAGATGGAATTTTAAAAATGGAAAAAATTACTGGTGGAGAAGATTTCTGCTATTTCTTAGAGAAAGTCCCTGGAGTCTTAGCTTTTGTTGGAGCTGGAAACCCATCTAAAGATGCTAATTATCCTCATCACCATGAAAAATTTGCAATAGATGAAGATTCTCTAGAAATTGGTACGGCTTTATATGCTCAATATACTTTGGATTTTTTAAGTTAAAATAAAAATACACGGAATATTCCGTGTATTTTTATTTTTTTAATAATTCAACAATTGTATCGCATAATATTTGACATCCTGCTTCTACATCTTTTTCTTTAGTTAATTCTTCTTTACAATGACTTCTGCCATCTATACTAGGTACAAATATCATCGCTGATGGAATATGTTGTCCTAAAATACTTGTATCATGATTAGCTCCACTATAAAGCTTTGTATAATTATATTTTCTTATTTTTATAGTATTTTCTATTATATCTAAAATATCTAAACTAGACTTTACTCCCCTTGCTTCAGCTATTTGTTCAATTTCACAATAGAAACCTTTTTCTTTTAATTCATCTAATTGGCTACCTATTACATCTATTACAGTTAATAAATTTTCCTCATCAATTCCTCTTAAATCTATTGTGAACTCTATAAATTTAGCAATTATATTAGTTTGGTTCGGAAATATATTTATTTTTCCAACAGTTGCTACTATTGAACTATCATCCATAGATTTTACAATATTTGGTATCTCTGAAATTAACTTACATCCTTCTGCTACAGGATCTAATCTATACTTCATAGGTGTAGCTCCTGCATGATTAGATTCACCTTTTATTATTATCTTAAACCATTTTAATCCAACAATACCTTTAACTATTCCAAGGGATTTATTTTCTAAATCTAATACTCTCCCTTGTTCTATATGAAGTTCAATCATAGCTTTAAACTTATTAGAATCAAATGAGATCTTATCTATATCCTCTGGATTATATCCTGCTGTTTTCATAACTTCATACATTGAATTTCCATCTGAATCTTTAATTTTCTTACTATGAGCTGTAGAAAATTTTTTACAAAAAGCTTTGCTTCCTATTAAATTAGTACCAAAATGAGGTCCTTCTTCTTCAACAAAAATTGAAACTTGATAATCATTATAAATTTTCGCTTCACTCTTAGAAAGTATTCTAGCAACTTCAAGAGCACCAATTACTCCGAGGTTCCCATCATATTTCCCTCCATTTGCAACAGTATCTATATGTGAACCACTTAAAACAATCTTTTTATTATCTCCACTTCCTTTTAAAAGCCCATGTAAGTTTCCAATACCATCAAACCAAACTTCCATACCAATAGCTTTCATTTCACCCATCAAGTATTCCTTTGCTCTTGTATCTTCAATAGTAAAAGAATATCTACTACAGCCATTTTTGGGAGTAGTGTTAAATGTGTTTAAAATTTCTAAGTCGCTCATAATTCGTTTAATATTAATTTTCAAAACTCGTCCTCCAAATATTTAATTATAGTTGTTCCTTATCTATATCTACTGTATTATCTATCCAATACCTACAAAGGCCTTCATTAATATCATACAATATTCCTCCATTACTCTCTACAGCTTTTCTAGAAGGTATATTATTTTCATAAATTGTTATTAAAACTTTATAAACACCTTTTTCTTTCAGAAGCTCTACTCCTTTTTTTATAATTAATTTACCATATCCATTCCCTCTAAATTTTGGAGAAATACTAATACCCATATTTCCACCATTTATTAATAAATTTCCATTCAATTGAGGTCTTAATTTTAATATTCCTACAATTTCATTATCAATATACATCCAATATATTTCTTGCATTACTCGCCCTATTGGCTGAATTTCCTCTGAATCTTTTAAAAATTTTTTTAATAACTCTTTGAATTCTATTTCATCACTTGGAGGGGTCATATGAAATCCATTTTCTCCTATTCCTAAATCACAAAGAAATTTGTAAACATCAACTCCATCATTTAAGTTAGATTTTTTCATTTCAAGCTTCATATAGTCACTCTCCTTTAAAATTTTTGTTCTTATGATATTATTATATTGAGCATCAAATGTCAATATAAAATTATTTTTATTAAAAATATATTCCAATTTTTTTTAGAGAATGTTACTATAAATTTAGAAAAAATAATAAAAAGGAGTTTATATGAAAAATACTATTAAAGGCATTCTTTTTGATTTAGATGGAACTATTTTGAATACTCAAAAAATGAACATAATTCCATTACAAAAGTTAATTTTAGAAGAATTTGGAAAAGAAATCTCTTATGATAATCTTCTCAAATACTGTGCATATCCTGGTAAACAAACTATTAAAATGCTTGGCTTTAATAATATTGAAGCATCTTATGATAAATGGGTTAAATATGTTAATGAATTTGAAGAAGGTGCAGTTTTATACGATGGATTTAATGAAGTTTTCAAAATTTTATATGAAAAAGGAATTAAAATAGGAATAGCTAGTTCTAAAATGAAAAAACAATATGAAATTGATTTTATTCCTACAAAACTAGATAAATATATTAACTGTGCTATTCTTGCAGAAGATACCGCTCTTCATAAACCTAATCCTGAGCCATTACTTTTAGGAGCAAAGCTTTTAAATTTAAATCCAGAAAATATTATATATGTTGGTGATACCATAGCTGATGAGATAGCTAGTAAAAAAGCTGGTATGAAATTTGCTCTAGCTTCTTGGGGAACAATCGATATTTCTGAAATAACAGCTGATTTCATTTTAAATCAACCATTAGATATCTTGTCAATAATTTAAAGGAATTTATAATTTTCTAAATATATTATTTAATATAACTTTAAATATTTAGGAGGGCATTATGAAAACAGAAAGCCAATTAATTGAAATTGAAACTGTAAAACCAAAAATTGTAGTTTATACAGATATTTCGTACTCTCAACCCTATGATCCATACTTTGGTATAACAAATTTAAAATTAGATATTTTAAAACCTGAAATAGAAAATAAAAAATTACCTTTGGTTATTTATATTCCTGGTGGTGGTTTTATGCGTTCGCCTAAAGCTAATTACATTCAACAAAAAGTTACTATAGCCGAAAGTGGATTTGTTGTAGCTAGTGTAGAATACAGAGTTCTTCCAATAGGTAAATTTCCTGATTCACTAATAGATATAAAATCTGCCATAAGATATTTAAAAGCTCATGCTGAACAATTTAATATTGATAAAAATAAAGTTATTGTAATGGGAGAGTCTGCTGGAGGATATTTAGCTGCAATTACTGGAACAACTAATGGTTCTATAGATTTTGATAAAGGTGATTATCTAAATGAAAATAGTTTAATAAATGGCGTCGTTGATTTATATGGAATTTCAGACTTAACAAAAATAGCAGCTGATTTTTCTAGTATTATTCAAAAAACTCATAACTCTCCATCTTCTCCAGAAGCTATATTTTTAAATGGTGTTTCTGTTTTTAAAGAGGGCGGATCTGTCAATGCTGATTTTGAAAAAGCTAAGAAAGCTAATCCAATAACATATATCTCAAGTAAAACACCACCATTTTTATTAATGCATGGAACTGTAGATATGCTTGTGTCACCTAGTCAAAGTGATCTATTATATCAATCTTTAATTGAAAATAATATTCAAGCTGAAAGATACCTTATAAAAGGAGCTGGACATGGTGATTTTCATTGGTGTCAACCTAAAGTTATTAATATCATAATAAATTTTTTAAATAAAATTTCAAAATAAAAACTAGAGAGGAGTTTTCTCCTCTCTAGTTTTTATATATTTATATAAGAAGTACCTTCAGCAACTATTTCAACAGGACCATCTATAAAAACTTCATTATTTTCATGAGAAACTTCTAACCAACCTCCTGGTTGAATAATTTTTGCAAAATCTATATTTTTATATTTTTTTAAATAATATCCAACTGCAGTTGTTCCTGACCCACAGCTATTTTCCCAAACTCCGTTAAATCCTTGAACTTCTACATATGGTTTCATATGCATAGTTTTATAATTAAAAAACATCACTCCAAAAGCCGAATATTTTTTCTTTTCACAATAATCTCTAATTCTATTTATAACTTTCTTATCTGTATTTAATTCTATTACAAAATGAACTATTCCTTGGAAAATAACTTCACATATTTCTATAATCTCACTTTTCTGTAACTCTAACTTTACTGTTTGGATAGAAATATTTTTTGGCATTTTAATTTTGGAGAAAAATACATTATCTATTTTTGAAGATCTAACATCTATATTTAACTCTAAATCTTCACCTGAACAAGTTATTTTATAATTTTTTTCTCTTTGGAAATTTATATCACAAAATGCTAAATAAGCTGCAAATGATCGACAAGCATTTCCACAAAACTCTCCTCCCATCATTTGAAGGTGTGTATCATTAATAAACCCAACTTGTTCTGCATACAAATTTAAATTCCCCATAGAAATTTTTGAAATTTTCTGAATATCATCTTTATTTATATTTCTTATATCATAAAGTAATGTTATATTTCCTGCTGGGTTTATTTTTACAAATTTTAATTGCTTTAAATTCATCTTCAACCTCCAAAATATATTATATTTGGAGAGATTTTTTTAGTATTTTATTCAAAATGACAAAGAATTAATTCGTATATTATGTTTGCCATTAACCTAGATGTTCTATCATCATAATCAAACGTTGGATTAATTTCAGCTACATCTATTGTTAAGTTTTTTGAATATCTTGCAATTGTTTTTAAAAGAGGTAAAGCATTTCTTGGATTAACACCAAAAGTTTGTGGTGCACTTACTCCCGGAGCTGAAGTTATATGAAATACATCTGTACATAAAGTTAAATGTATATAATCATTTCTTTTTAAAATTGAATAAAGATCGTCGCTTGGAATAGTTCTAATCTCTTCAGCAAAATAATATTTAACTCCTAGCTTATCTGCTCTATCAAAAAGTCTTTTAGTATTTGAAAATTTCTGAATACCGAAAACATTGTAGTCAAAATTCAATTTTTTTTCTTCACAAATATCAGCTATTTGTAAAAACATAGTTCCAGAATTTCTACCATTTATATACTCTCTCATATCAAAATGAGCATCGAAATTTATTATTCCAATCTTTGGGCTATCTTCTTTTTTTAAAGCATAGTCTAAAATTCCAGAATAATTTGCAAAAGCTATATCATGACCTCCTCCAAGAACTACGACAAGAAAACCTCTTTCTTTTAAAGAAGATACTATTTTAGCCATCTTTGTATGAGCTGATTCCAAGTCATGATTTACAACTTCTATAGGATCCTTTAAATCATAAAACTTTAAATCTTCTCTAAAAATTGGGAATCCTGATAAAGCCTTTTTTACATGAATCCATCCATCTTTTGCTCCTAATCTTCCTGAATTTCTTCTAACTCCCTCATCAGAATTAAAACTCACAAAACAAACTTTTTTCTCTTTCAAATCAATTTTAAGTAACTCATCTAAATCCATAACATTAACAACTTGATGTATACGAAGAACATCTAATTTATCGCCATCTATTCTTCCACTCCAGTACATATTTTATCTTCTCCTAATTTTAAATTTAATTTTTTATTTTACTAATTTTTCGATTAAGCTTTCATTTACAATATATGGTAAAGTTATATGGTCTGTTCCTTCATTATTTTTATTAAACTCTATAACAGTTTCAATAGAGTGTGGGTTTCTTGCCCAAGCTCTTCTTGCAACTCCTCCCATTACATCCCATGGCATTGCTTGAGATAAAATATCATCTACTCTTTTACTTCCATCTAAAACCATTCCAAATCCACCATTAATTGATTTACCTATTCCTACTCCTCCACCATTATGTAGAGCTATCATAGTCATTCCTCTAGCTGCGTTTCCAGCAAAACATTGTGTTGCCATATCAGCCATAATGTTACTTCCATCTTTTATATTTGATGTTTCTCTAAATGGTGAATCTGTTCCTGAAACATCATGATGATCACGTCCTAACATAACTGGTCCTATCTCACCTTTTCTAACCATATCATTAAATTTTAAAGCTATTTGAGTTCTACTCATAGCATCTTGATAGAATATTCTAGCTTGTGTTCCTACAACAAGTCCATTTTCATCTGCATCTTTAATCCACATGTAGTTATCTCTATCTTGATATCTTCTGTTTGGATTAACTAATTCAAGAGCTGCTGCATCAGTTTTTAAAAGATCCTCTTTTTTTCCTGATAGACAAACCCATCTAAATGGTCCATATCCATAATCAAATAGTTCTGGGCCTAAAATATCTTCAACATATGATGGGAATATAAATCCACCTTTATCATCTCTTCCATTTTTTGATATCTCTTTAACTCCAATATCGTAGATAGATTTTAGGAAACTATTTCCATAATCAAAGAAATAAACACCTTTATTAGTTAAATTTTTTATTACATTATAGTGTCTTCTTAATGTTTCATCAACTAGTTTTCTAAAAGTTTCTCTATCTTCTGCTAGTAATCTTGTTCTTTCTTCAAATGTTATTCCAACAGGACAATATCCACCATCGTAAACAGCATGACAAGATGTTTGATCAGATAACAAATCTATACGAATGTTATTTGCATCTGCATATTCTAATAAGTCTACTATGTTTCCTAAATAAGCTATAGCATATGGAGTTTTTGAATCCATTTTTTCTTTAGCTAAATCAAAAGCTTCTTTAGGAGTTGAAACAAATTTATTTATCCAACCCTGTTCTAATCTAGTTTGAATCCTAGATAAATCAACTTCTGCAATTATAGAAACTCCTTTAGCTATAACCGTAGCTTTTCCTTGAGCTCCACTCATTCCTCCAAGTCCTGATGTTACAAATAATTTTCCAGATAAATCTCCATCAGCAGGAACCCCACAGAAAAGTCTTCCAGCGTTTAAAATTGTAGAATATGTACCATGAACTATTCCTTGAGGACCAATATACATCCATCCTCCTGCAGTCATCTGACCATAGTTAGCTACTCCAAGAGCGGCACCTCTTGCCCAGTTATCATAATCATCAAAAGCTCCAATCATAAGTCCATTAGTTATTATAACCCTAGGTGCTGAAGGATGAGATTTAAATAACCCTGTTGGATGTCCAGAAGCTACAACTAAAGTTTGATCCATTGTTATATTTTCAAGATATTTTTTAATTAATCTATATTGCATCCAGTTTTGACAAACTTGTCCTGTTTCACCATAAGTGACAAGCTCATATGGATAAAGAGCTATGTCAAAATCTAAATTATTATCTATCATAACTTGAATTGCCTTAGCATCAGTACATTTTCCTTCATATTCAAATATTGGTTTTCCATGAATATTTCCTGTAGGTCTAAATCTATACCCATATATTCTACCATGAGTATGAAGCTCTTCTAAAAATTCAGGAGCTAACATTTCATGAAACTCTTCTGGAATATATCTTAAAGCATTTTTTAACGCTAATGCAATTTCATCTTTTTCTAAATGTACAACTCTTTTAGGAGCTCTTCTAATTTTAGGATCAAATTTAGGTACTTCTAAAGGAATATCATAGGCAGTTAACTTAATAGTCATAGCATTGAAAATCTCTTGATTTAACATAATTTAAAACCTCCACACTTTATATTTTTAAAATGACTTTAATAATTAGTTAAAAAAATTTGATTGCTTGTTAATATTGTTAATACCTCGATTTTTTAAAAAAATACAATATAAAATTTAAATACAATTTATTTATAAAAAATATAACTATCACTATAATAGAAGTTTTAAAAAA
>NZ_KI518143.1 GCF_000479045.1 Cetobacterium somerae ATCC BAA-474 | reverse complement strand
ATGGAACAAACTTTAACAACTTTTATTAATGAATTTACTGCTGCTCTTGCAAAATCAGCACCCATTCTCATTAAAAAACTAATCTTTTTAGCTATCCTTTGGGTAACTTACAGACCTGTTCAAGGGTTTATTATGAAAGCTTTTAATAAGTTTTTATCACTTAAAAAACTTGATGAGCTTTTAATACACTTTTTACAGTCATTTTTAAATATTTTAATAATTATCTTTTATGCTTTAAATGTTATTCAAATACTTGGTATTGAAATGACATCTATATTAGCACTTCTTGGATCTATTGGTATCGGTATTGGACTTGCCTTAAAAGGAAGTTTATCTGACCTTGCTGGTGGTATGCAAATTCTTGCTTCTAGATATTTCACTAAAGGTGATTATATAATCTCTTGTAGCGTCGAAGGAACTGTTCAAAGAATTACTTTCCTTTATACTGTTTTACACACTGTAGACAACAAATTTGTTGTTGTTCCTAATGGTAAACTTTCTGGAGAGGTTATTGTTAACGCTGGAGCTAATGCTGAAAGGAGAGTAGATTGTGTTTTCTCTGTTTCATATGACACATCTATTGATCAAGTTAAAGAA
>NZ_KI518142.1:8230-8957 GCF_000479045.1 Cetobacterium somerae ATCC BAA-474 | reverse complement strand
TAAATATATAATATTTTTGGTATTTTTTTTCATTTTTAAATATATTGGAAATAAAATTTTACATAGTTGCTATTTTTTGGTACTCTTATCATAATAATTAAATACTAAGGGGGAATTCTATGAAAAAAATATTTAAATTATTACTACTAGTTACACTTTTTATTAGTTGTGGAAAAGAAAAAGAATCTACAAAACAAGTAGCAACACCTAAAGGGAATAAATTAATTTATACTCAAAGTAGTGAATCTGTAACTCTTCATCCTCACGAAGCTACAGATGTGTATTCTAGAAGAATAATTTCAAATATTTTTGATAGACTTATTGAAACTGATGAAAATTTAAAAATAGTTCCTGGATTAGCTGAAAGTTGGGAACAAGTATCACCTACTGAGTTAAAATTTAATTTAAGAAAAGGAGTTAAATTTCAAAATGGTGATGAGTTAACTTCTGAAGATGTAAAATATACTTTAGAAAATGCTAAAAAATCATCTAAAGTTGGAACTCTTTACTCAGCTATTGATAGTATCGAAACTCCTGATAAATATACAGCTATTATTAAAACATCAGCTCCATCAGGTTCATTAATACACCACTTAACACACATAACAGCTTCTATTTTAAATAAAAATTATTATGAAAATACAAAAGATGTAAACCACACTCCTATGGGAACTGGAGCATACTCTTTAGTTGAGTGGAAACCTGGATCATATATGACATTAAAAAG
>NZ_KI518142.1:0-8130 GCF_000479045.1 Cetobacterium somerae ATCC BAA-474 | reverse complement strand
GGATCATATATGACATTAAAAAGAAATGATGATTACTTTAGAGGTAAACCTGCTATTGAAATAGTTGAAGTTAGAGGAATTCCAGAGGAAAATAGTAGAGTTATTGCTATTGAAACTGGTGAGCATCATATTACTGGTGATATTGATTCTATTGGTAGAAAAATTCTTGGAGATAGAAAAGGTATTAGAGTTGAGGAGATTAGTTCTCTTGGAGTTGGATACTTGGGGATTAATACAGAGAAAGGTGCTCTTCAAGATAAAAATGTTAGAAAAGCAATTGCAATGGGAATTAATAGAGATATTATTATCGAATCTGTTTTAAATGGTGCTGTTGAAAAAGCTAATAGTATCTTAGGTCCTGGAGTAGTGGGATATTCTAAAGAAACTACTCCATTTGAATATAATCCTGAAGAAGCTAAAAAACTTTTAGAAGACTCTGGTTACAAAGATTTAAGTCTAACTTTAGTTACAAGTAATAATGAACTTAGAAAACAGATGTCTGAAATTATACAAGCTCAGTTAAAAGAGATTGGAATCAATGTTAAAATTGAAATCTTAGAGTGGGCTGCATTTCTAAGTGCAACTGGAACAGGAAAAAGTGATCTTTTCATGCTTGGGTGGTCTAACTCATCTGGAGATGCTGACTATGGTATTGGTTCTGTTCTTCATAGTAACATGAAAGGTTCTTCTGGAAATAGAAGTTTCTTTGATAATCCTACTTTTGATGCTCTTTTAGATAAAGGAAAAGTTGAATTAGATTCTACAAAAAGATCTGAACTTTATGCTCAAGCTCAAAATATCATGAATGAAGAAGTTCCTATTCTACCAATCTACTTTATGCCTGCAAGTGCTGGTATTAGAGAAGAAGTTAAAGGATTTATTCAATCACCTATCAATAATCCTACTTTTTATAAGTTATCGTTTTAATCTCTCTAAATGAAACAAAAAAAGAGTTCACTGAAAAAGTCATTTTTTAAGTGAACTCCTTTTTCTTTTATACTATTACTCTATTATTTTTCATAACTCTACCTTTAAAAACTAGTGAAACCTTATTTGACATCCTACCACTAAAGTGGTAAGCTTTACAAAATTTACTGTAAATTTGTTTACTATGAAGATATATAACTACTTAGCTTTTAAATATAAGGTATATCTTAATGAAACTCAAGCGAATGCAATTAATCAAATTTTTGAAGGTGTATATTAACTACTCATTGAGTGTGATTTATATATTTGACATGAGTCAGATACTAAACACTTTTCCCCATTTGATATGCTTCTTGTAAAACAGGCAAAGAACGAACTATTCCAGCCTCCATAACATTAGTCGCATAAATTCTTCCTCTAATCTCATAACGCTGAAAATGTTCTACAAACCCGTCAAGATCACCAAGTGAACGATTAATTATATCTTCTCCTAATCCTGCAGAAATAATATAATATACCTCTTTATATCCTAAGTTCTGCCAAATCGGATAAGTTCTATCAATAAATGTTTTCATCTGTGCGCTTACTCCATAAAAATAAACTGGAGTAGCTAGCACTAATACATCCGCCTTTTTAAACTGCTCAAGAATTTCATACATATCATCTTTCAAAATACAGATTCCACCATTTTGCATACATACATCACAAGCACGACAAAATCCAATTTTTTTCTCTACAAGTTGAATCAAATTAAGTTTATGTCCTGTGAATTCTGCACCTGCTTTAAACTGTTCGCATAACATTTGTGAATTCCCTGTTTTTCTTGGACTACTAGATATAATTAAGATATTTTTCATATATGTCTCCTTTTCTTTTAAATTATAGCTTCTCATTATTATATTGTTTATAATTTTAATATTTAAACCATGTAAATTTATAAAATAAAAAAGAAGCAATCCCATGCTTGCTTCTCTTAATTACATTATTTTGCCACTTTTTCTGCTAGTCTTTTTCCTACTCTAAATTTAACTACTCTTTTCTCTGGAACTTTTATTTCTTCTCCAGTCTTAGGATTTCTACAAATTCTTGCTGATTGAGTTGTAGTTTCAAATTTTCCAAATCCTAATACCGATAAATTATCACCTTTTACTAAAACCTCTTCTAAAGTTGAAAAGAATCCATTTACCAATCTCTCAGCATCTTTCTTTGTTGTTACTTCCATTTTCTCTTGGTATAATTCTATAAATTCTTGCTTTGTCATAGTTATTTCTCCTTTATTAGTTAACTTCCTATTTTTATTAAAGTATAGCTTATATCTTTCTTTTTTTCAATAACTTGTTTTTTTTATTAATTATTTTAATTTAAAGCTATATCATATCTTCCATAGCTACTTTCTCTATTAGAAATTATACATACTTATCACCTAATGTAAAAAAAATGATGATAATATTCCCACTATCTCTAGTACCATGATAATTCATCGCTAACATGTACATTTTTTTTAATTTATTATCTATAATTTTTTCGATTTCGGGTGTTCTATCTTTCGGGTTACCCGAAAGATTAACTTCAATTCCTTTTGCTACTATAACTGGTTTCTTAGCATCTACAATTTCTAATAATTCATTTCTTTTTACAACTGATTCTGTGCCAGCTTTTAGAAGTTGGTACACTAACTGGAGTGAGTTATCATATCTTTCTAATTTAATTGAAAATTTAAATAGCCAATTTAGAAAAGTTAGTAATTCTATATCTGCTTATCCTAGTGATGATACTCTCTTAAAGGTCTTTTATCTTTCTGGTAAAAATATTTAAAATAAAAAAAGCTATCTTAGTAACAATTACCTTTAAAGTAACTAATCTAAGATAGCCTATTTGGACATTTAAAATTTGATAACTAAGAAGTTAATTTATACTAAATTTATTAAATTGCAGAATATAGACTTTCTACATCTCTTTTTTTTATATTAATTTTTTCATATACTGTCTTTATCTCTTCCTTTACACTATTTTTAGTAATCTTTTCTATCAACTCTTCAAAAGTTACCCAATTCAATGTAAGTTTTTTTATATTTTCTTGTATTAAGGAATCTAAATTTTCCCCTTCTTTCCAAGGAAGTTCTGATTTTATCATTTCAAGCTCTCTTAAAATTATACTTGAATCTAAACTATACTCTCCATATTTATACCCGTAAAATCTTGAATTTAATTTTTCTTCAAAACAATTTTTATATTTTTTAGGAGTAAGCAAAACTACATATATTTTATTTATTGATTCTGGATTAAAACTAAAATACAGTGCATTATCAATAACTCTTTGAAGTTGATTTCTTATAGTGCAATACTTTACTCCTACTGAAATATCGCTATCCCACTTTGCTTCTAAAAATAAAAAGTGCTTTTCTTGATTTTTAGAATCATATTGAATGCCGGATTCAGTTCCTTCTCTCTTTTTAATACTTCCCATAGCTAAATCTAAATTAGTATTTCCTTCATGTTTTCTTTGACTATAAGGTTGTGCTTCTAAAAATAAAAAAGGATTATTGTGACTTTCCCCTGTAAGTAATTCATAAAGTTTTCCTTCTTCATTAGCATCAGAATAAGCTCTTACAATCTTGTATACTAACAAGGCTTCATCTTTTGTTTCCAATGGTTTACTTGAGAAATTATCATCTAATTTTTTTGAACAAATTTTTTTCATTTATTTCCTCCTACTATTACCTTATAATTTCCAAAATTGATATTTAACAAACCCCTTTTTTTATTGCTTTTCTCAATAAAATAACTATATTTTCTTGAAATTTTAAATTATAAGATTTTTGCAATATATCCATAAAATCTATAATTTCCTTTTGTGTAATTTCTTTTTGTAATTTTCTTATTTTTTTTATATCTTTAATCCCTACTTCTGAACTAGCTGAGTAAATTTGTTTGAATATATTTTCATCTATACTTTTTCCTATCTCTCCATTTTTAAATATCTCTAATATATTATCTTTATTTAGTATAGAGATACCTTAATATATAACGATTGTCAAATTAATATTAATATAAAAATGACTTCCTATAATAGCTTAACACTATTATAGGAAGTCATATACTTTAAGACTCTCTTACATTTTTTTACTTTTTAGTTATTCTCATTTTTTATTTTTCTTTCTAAACTCCCAAGGTGGCGTAGGATTTTTCTCTTTCCATAATCCTAATCCTTCTAATTTAGCTTTCTCTTCAGCAGCAGCAAATTCTAAATTTTTCTTAGAATATTGCTTATACCACCAAGCATTTCCTGTTTCTAGCATGTAAAGATTTACATTTTTTCCATTATAATAAACCTCTCCAACAACTCTACTATATTGATCTTTATCCTTAACATCAATCTCTACAATTTTACCATCTATCATCTTTTTTAAAACATCTAAAGACTTTATTCCATACTCTTGCTTTTTTTCTGGAGCATCAATTCCATAAAATCTAACTCTAACTTTTTCTCCATCTTTTAAAACAGTTATCGTATCTCCCATCAATAAATCTATACTTATTCCTATAATTTTATTATCTGCTTTTTTTTAAAATATTTAATTCATATTCTAATTTTTTTATCTTTTGATAATATTCTGCTATTTTTTTTTCTATTTTTTCTATTTTTTCAAAACCATTATCTATAATTTCAACTTCTTCGATTTCGGGTGTTCTATCTTTCGGGTTACCCGAAAGATTAACTTCAATCTCTTTTGCTACTATAACTGGTTTTTCAGCATTTACAATTTCTAGTATCTCTTTAACATTTACTTTATCTTTTATTTTAGAAATAGTTTTTATTGCTTTTTCAGGTATCTCAAATATCCTTTCGTTTGCAACTTCCATAAATAATTCATTTCTTTTAAGAAGCATATATACAAAATCTTTTTTAAAACCTAATGTTTCATACCATTTTATAAATGATCCTGTTTTAGCTGAAGCTAAAGTTTTTTGAGCTTCATAAAATATTTTTGATAAAGCTATTGTATTTTTAGAAAGTTCATTTGCATGGTGAATAGCTTTTTCTTCAAATATAATCATTTGCTCTTTTTGTAGATTTTCAAGTTCAAATTCATCGTAATTTAAAATTGGATTATACTTCTCTTTAATTTCTAACACTTCAATTTGAGATGTAACTTTTTGGATATTAGTTTCTTTAAATTTTTCTCCTAATTTATTTGCTATTTTTACATTGATTTTTTTCATTAAGACACCACCCTAGCAATTTCTATTAAACTATTTTGTATTTCATCTATTTTTTTTGAACTGCTTTCTAAAACTGTTTTTCCTTGATGTGTTAATTCAGATAAAAATGCCATTTGTGGTATAGGTTCCGCAAAATAAATTGAATTTCCTTTTAAAAAATCTCCTAATATATTTTTCCAAAATTTCTCTGACTTTGTTTTAGAAAATTTATTAGGCACAATCGCCTTCACTTTTGCTAAATCTACTTCATTTGATAAATTTAAAATTCCCTTACAGCTTGCTGTATCTAACATAGTTGGTATAACTATACTATCTGCAAGTTCTAGAAAACACTTATCTATATTTAATATAGGTACTGAGTCAATTAAAATATAGTCATATTCAGATTTTAGTCTTTCTACTAAAATCTTTAATTTTTTATCAAACCCTCTTTTGAAATTACTGCTTGTTAACGGAATATAATATAGATTTTCTCTTAGTGCGACCATATCACCATCACCTTTGTCCAACCAATTTTCTAATCCTTCATTAAATTCAATATCAACACCTGCATACAGCATTACATTATTTTGTGAGTCAGAAGTTAGAACTAATATCTTATTATTATCTATATTTGAAAGAATATGAGCTAATTGCAAAGTAAGCCATGATTTACCAACTCCACCCTTATTATTCTTTATTGTAATAACTTTTCCCATGTTTCCTCCCTATTTTAATTTCTCTGCTATAGTTTCATTTATTTCGTCTATTGTTAATTTCTTTAAAATGAATTTAGTCCCTAATTCTTTTAAGATTTCTCTTTTTATTTCTAAAATTTTTTCATCTGTTAAATCTAAAATCATTTTATACATCTCAATACTTTTATTTATTATATCGTTAAATATTTCTAGTTCTAATACTAAATTATCATCAACTTTTGTATTTGTTTCGTATACTTGTACTTCTTCTATTATTTTATTTTTATGTAAATTATTTTTAGATATATATTTATAAACCAAGCTATTTTTAGCAGCTTTAAAAGCCATTTGCTGAATTTTTGTTTCTTGGCCGCACTCTTTAATATACTCTCGATATGTTTTTTCTTCAATATCTTTTTTCATACTATCTGATAAATTATTATAAAATTTAACTATATTTTCATCAATTTGAGAAATTTCATCATTTTTCCTTACTTCTTCTTCTTTTAAAACTATTTTATTAGAACTTTTCTCACTATTTTCCTTGATTAGAATATCATCCGCCCAATTATTTTCAAGAGCTTTTAAAAAATATGCCTTAGGGCTTGTAACCTTTTTTTGATTAGACATATATATTGCTGTAGCTTTAACTTTTTCATATCCATAATTTTCAATTGATTCTTTTATAATTTTAGGCATAGATTTTAATGTTTTAGCTTTAGATGGCATTTTTTCTAAAATTTCAAATATCATTTCATTTGTAGCAATAATAACTGGCTCTGCTTCTTCAATATTCTTTTCTGTAAAACTTATAGCTAAATTATTATAAATATTTTTAAGTTCTTTATTATCTTCATCAAAACGTTCTTGCTTTAAAATATTATGAGCTTCATCAAAATAAATTTCAACATCAGATTCCAACCATGTTGATGTTTTAATAAATTTAAAATCTTTTATAAGATGTTTTTGTTTTAACTCATTAAAAGCTTTTTCTAAAGTTTTAATTGTTGTTGATAAAGTTTTTTTCTCATATTTTAAAGGTATTTTTTTTATTAATGCGAAAACTGATTCTCTAACATATAACTCTTCAAATCTTATTTTTTCAATAAGCATATATAACGTTCTTGAAACACTAGAATTTATATCTAAAAGAATATCTGAATCGTATACCAAATATCCTCTTTTCACGATGTTTTTGTAAAAATGGTCGGAAATTCTTATAATATAAACTTCTCTAATACGTCCATCTTTTATCGTATTTTTTATACTTTCATTACCAGATAAATCTAACTTTTTAGATTTAAATGTCAATATTGGGGTACTAACTTCCTCTTTTAAAATTGCATTCATTTCATTTGAATACATTGTATTCTTAAAATTATAACTTGTCTCTGACAATCTTAATAACGCTCTTTTTATTTCGCTAATATAATTATTAGAATGAGTTTTTACAGCATCTTTTATTTCTTTAGCTGTAACAATAAATTCCTGTGTCATCCCTTTCTCTTTCATTAATTTCATTAGGGCAATAAAAACTCTTTCTTCTCCTTCTCCTGGAATCAACTCACCACTAGAAGGTTTTACTGTTATATAAGTGTCTCGGTTCTTGTTAAAAAAATAAGTTGTTATTTCGTTCTTTTTTCTTTTGGTATTTTTACTAAAAATTGGAAATTGAACTATATTCATATCCATTCGAACCAAAGCTTTATTCTTTATATATTTTTCATCAATAGATATATCCTCTTCTAAATAATATGTAGGACCTGTATCTATTGTTTCAATAAAATCTGTTCCATCTGAATGAATTAAATCATTTATTTTTTTAGACATATACTTCTCCTTTTTTTATATGAAAAAGACCCAAATTAACAAGGTACAAGTCATAGAATTTCACAAAAATATATCTTGTTCATTAAGAATTTTCTATATAATAACATATATTTATCAAAAAATATAGATATTTTCATAAAAATATACCTTGTTCATTAAGAAAATTGATATGTATAAAACATATACCTTATTAATTTGGATTATATATCTTGTTAATTTGGATGGTTATCCTTGTTAATTTGGATTATAACCCTTGTTAATTTGGATTATAACCCTTGTTAATTTGGATTAATAAAAATATGAATAAAACTAATAAAATCAACGGTAATATCACTAAAAAACATGTGTAATTTTTGTACATAACAAAAAAACAATATATAACAAAAAAACAACAAGAAACAATGTATAATTTTTAAAATAAGTTTTAAAAGTAAAATAAACGATTTAATTTTTAACATTGAAATATCTTGAT
>NZ_KI518141.1:332-1498 GCF_000479045.1 Cetobacterium somerae ATCC BAA-474 | reverse complement strand
AAATATAAAAAAATAGTGTATAGTAGTAAAATATAAGTTAAAAATATAATACGTTATATAAGAAACAAAAAAATGAGGTGATTAAATGCTAGTCTACTTAAAATTATTTTGGGAAATTTTTAGTTTTTCTTTTACAAGAATGAGTAGAGTTGTATTACAAAACTCTTTAGATAAAGAGTTTCATAAAATTCTTTTAAATTCTAACGAACAAATTATTATGTGTTATGATAATCAATTTAAATCATTTTTAATAACTAATATGAGGATAATAAGTATTCAAAAGCTTAAAGTTACATCTGAATATAATTTAGTTTCAAAGATTTTTTCTATTCCACTTAATCAAGTAGGAACTACTGAAATGTTTGGTTTAAAATTTTTTAATATTAGTGTTCTTAGAATTACAACAGCACCAGGATTTAAATTTTATTGGTTTTTTAAAAAAGATGTGAGTATGGAAGAGATATCTAAAACAATTATTAAAGTAGCTGATAACGTTCAAGGTATTTCTAAAATATAGATATAAGGTGTTTTATATCTATAGTTAATATTTTTATTAAAATATTAGTTTTAGGAGGGAAAAATTGAAATTAGAAACATTAGGAAGACATGTTTTAGTTGAGTTTTATAATTGTAACGAAGAGATACTAAAAAATCCAATTTTAATAAAAGAATGTATGAACGAAGCAGCAAAAATAGCTAATGCAACAATAGTAGAAACAGTATTTCATCATTTTAATCCATATGGAGTATCAGGAGTTGTAATTATATCAGAATCTCATCTTGCTATTCATACGTGGCCTGAATATGGTTATGCTGCAGTTGATATATTTACTTGTGGTAATAAGATAGATCCGTGGATAGCTTTTAAATTTTTAGAAGATATATTTAAGTCTGTCAGAAGCGAATCAATAGAACTTCCAAGAGGAATGGTAGATAAAATTAGAAATTATTCAAAAAAAGAGCTAGGAAAAATAACTTTTAAGCCAGAATTTCAATAGAAAATTAAATTTATAAGCTATTGAAAAATAATTTGAAAAAATTTTAATTTTAAAATTTTTTATAAATAGGAGGTTCAAAAAAATGAGCATTTATTTTGAAGATAGTTTCTATAATAGAGAAATAAGTTGGATAGAATTTAATAAAAGAGTACTCTCTGAAGCAGAGGC
>NZ_KI518141.1:0-232 GCF_000479045.1 Cetobacterium somerae ATCC BAA-474 | reverse complement strand
AAAGAGCAGTTAACAATAATAAAAAAAGAGGTTACAAAAGTTATTGAGAAGCAATATAAGCTTTATACTGCAATTATAAATAAAATAAAAATAGATGCTAAAATTTCAATAAAGACGTATGAAGAGTTACAAGGAAAAGAGTTACGATTCATAGAAAACTACTATAACGAACTCCTTTTTCCAATACTAATCCCAATGGAAATAGATACTTTTAGACCATTTCCACATTTAA